>DASZKB010000223.1:0-5147 GCA_035947475.1 Gaiellaceae bacterium
AAGGCCCGCAACTGCGGGCCCGTTGTCGACTCCCCGGGCTGGACTCGAACCAGCAACCCTCCGGTTAACAGCCGGATGCTCTGCCAATTGAGCTACCGGGGAAGGGACGAACCAGTGTAGCGGCCGGGAAAAGCGCGCTAAGCAGGCCCGCCGACGGCGGCGTGGATCTTGGCGAGCGCCTCCTGGAGCTCCTTCGTCCGCTCGAGGTCGGCGCTGGCGAGCTCGCGCCGGAGCTGACGCTCCCGCAACCGGAGGATGAGCTCGCGCGCCGTCTCGTCGTCGATTCCCTCGGCGGCGGCGAGGGCGTCGAGCTCGGCGAGGAGCGCGAGCAGGTCCGGCTCGGCCTCCTCGCCGGTGACGAGGTGCGCGCGCAGGCGCCGGTGGAGCTCGTCGTCGAAGTGGTCCGGCGAGAGCTCGGCGAGCCACTCGACGAGCTTCGGGTGGGCCACGCACCCGGCCAGCGCGTCGCGCTCGAGCCGCGCTCCCGCGTCCAGGACCTTGCGAGAGACCGCGCCGGCCGGCCTCGCGACGAGGCCCGGAAGGCGGCGCTGGAGCTCCTCCGGGAGACCGAGCCGCCCGGACGCGTACTGGACCGCGTCGATCCACTCGGTGTTCTGCTCGAAGCGCGCGACGAGCTCGCGCACGCGCCTGAACGCCTCTTCCTTCGTCCGGGCGCGGTCGATCTCGAGCTTGACGCGGTAGCGCGGGTACGGCTCGGCGCTCTCGAGACGGCGCTCGAAGCCCTCCGCGGCGCTCGCGGGATCCTCCCCCGGCGGAAGCGGGACGACGCGCACCTCCTCGAACTCCCCATGAGCGAGGTCCATCCCGCGCAGCGTCGCCTCGGCGCCTGCCGCGTCGGCGTCGAAGCAGAGGTAGATCCGCCCCGTAAGGCGCCGAAGCTCTTTGAGCTGCGCCGGCGTGAGCGCGGTGCCCATCGACGCGACCGCGTCCGTGAGGCCGGCCTGGTGGAGCGCGAGCACGTCCGTGTACCCCTCGACCACGATCGCGCGGTCGTTCTTCGTCACGGCAGCCCGGGCCTGATCGAGCCCGTAGACGAGCGACGCCTTGCGAAAGAGCTCGCTCTCGGGCGAGTTCACGTACTTCGCGGGGATCGGATCGTCCTCGGAAAGGCGCCTCGCACCGAAGGCAAGGACCCGCCCCCGCGTGTCGGAAAGCGGGAAGACGAGCCGGCCGGCAAAATAGTCGTTGCCGCGCCGGTTGACGAGGCCGGCCGCGACGAGCTCCTCCTGCGTGTAGCCCTTCGCGCGCGCCTTCCCCGGGACCGCGCCCGGCCCCGGGGACAGGCCGAGCCGGAAACGGCGGCACGTCTCCTCGGTGAGCCCCCGCTCGGCGAGGTAGCGCCGGACGGGCTCGCCCGCGGCGGCCTCCCAGAGATACCGGCCGTAGAAGACGGCGGCCGCCTCGAGGAGCGCGAGCAACCGCTCGCGCCGCCGCTTGCGCGCGTCGACGCGCGGCGAGGCGTCCTCATACTCGAGCTGAACGCGGTAGCGGTCGGCGAGCCACTCGACCGCCTCCGCGAAATCGAGGCCCTCGGTCTCCTTGACGAACCCGATGAGGTCCCCGCCCTTCCCGCAACCGAAGCAGTAGAAGAGCTTCGACGCCGCGTTCACCGAGAAGCTCGGCGTCCGCTCCTCGTGGAAGGGACAGCGACCCACCCACCGCGCGCCGACGCGGCGGAGCGGCGTCCGCGCCGACACGAGCTCGACCATGTCGGCGGCGGCGACGGCCTCCTCGATCGAGGCCTTCTTGATCAGCGCCATGCGAGCGCGAAGCGGTCGGTCATGCCGGCCACGTAGTCGATGATCCGCTCGGGGAGATCTCCGGGGCGATCGGCGGGGAGCTCGTCCGGGTGCGCGACGAAGTGGTCGAAGATCCGCTCCAGGACCTCGGTTGCCTGCGCGCGCTGCGCCTCTGCGGCGGAGCTCAAGTAGACGTGCTCGAACATGAAGGCGCGCAGGTTGAGCATCGCCCGCCCCACCTCCTCGCTCTGGGCGATCGTCCCTTCGGCCGCCGAGGTCTCGACGAGGTCGTGAACGAGCGTGTCGATGCGGCGCGACCCGCGCTCGCCGAGAAGCTCGATCTCATCGGCGGGAAGATCGTCGCCGTCCAAGAGGCCGGCGCGGATCGCGTCGTCGATGTCGTGGTTCAGGTAGGCGACGCGGTCGACGATACGGACGATCTTTCCCTCCTGCGTGGCCGGGTCGCCGGGCCCCGTGTGATGCAGGATTCCGTCGCGGACCTCCGCCGTCAGGTTGAGCCCGCGGCCGTCCCGTTCGAGGACGTCGACGACGCGGAGCGAATGCTCGTTATGCCGGAAACGGCGCTCGAAGCGCTCGCGCAGCACCCGATCGAGCGCCTCCTCGCCGGTGTGGCCGAACGGCGGGTGCCCGAGGTCGTGGCCGAGCGCAATCGCCTCCGTCAGGTCCTCGTTCAGTCGGAGCGCGCGCGCGACCGTCCGCGAGATCCCGACCGTCTCGAGCGTGTGCGTGAGGCGCGTCCGGTAGTGGTCGCCGGGCTCGATGAAGACCTGAGTCTTCTGCTTCAGCCGCCGAAACGACTTGCAGTGCACGATCCGGTCGCGGTCGCGCTGGAACGGCGTCCGCAGGCGGCACTCCTCCTCCTCTTCACGCGCGCGCCCGCGCGTCTCGTATGAGCGGACCGCCGCCGGCGAGAGCGAGCGCTCCTCGTGCTCCCGGATCCGCTCCTCGAAGGCGTCCGCAACTCTCCCGGCCAGCTCGGGCATCCCCCCAACCTAGTGGCTCGGGCGGCCGTCGTGCCGGGCGGATGGCGCGCGAAAACCAAGCCGGGCAAGGACGCAGGGAGCGTTCGTACTTGAAAGGTACGGACGCGACCGAGGACGCCGTAAGGCGCCGGTTTGCAGCCGCCGGCGCCCGGCAAAGATGGCCGGTCGAGCCACTTTCAAATGATGATCGGGACGGCGCCTCCGTCCGCGCTCCACGCGGATCCTGTGACGAAACCGGCGCGGTCCGAGCACAGGAAGACGATCACCGAGGCGATCTCCTCCGGCTCGGCGACCCGCCCGAGCGGACGGCCGCGCGCGAGCTCGGCGAGCACCTCGTCGCGCGTCTTTCCGGTCCGGTCGGCCTGCTGGTCGGCGAGGCCCCCGGGCGCGAGCCACGCCTGGGTCGCTACGGGGCCCGGCGTGACGGCGTTGCAGAGGATCCCGTCCGCAGCGTAGAGGTCGGCGACGAGCCGTGAGAGCGAGAGGACGGCCGCCTTCGAGACGCTGTAGTTCGGCATGCTCCGCGACGGCCGCTTCCCCGCCGTAGAGCTCACGTTCACGATGCGCCCGCTCCCGCGCGCCCGCATTCCGGGCACCACGGCCCGAATCGCGCGCACAAAGCTCATCACGTTCAGGTCCCACATCGCGTTCCAGTCCTCGTCCGAGAGCTCTTCGAAGCTCGCCTGATACGCGACGCCGACGTTGTTCACGAGGCAATCGAGCGGCCCGAGGGCGGCCTCCGACTCCTCGACGAGAGCAGCCGGGCCGTCGGGCGCCGCCAAGTCGCGAGCCACGCCTAAGGCCGCTCCCGTGACGCGGCGGGCCTGCTCGACCCGCTCCTCGTCACGCCCCGACACGACGACGCGAGCGCCCTCGGCGACGAGGAGCCGCGCGGTCTCGAGCCCGATGCCGGATGTCGACCCGGTGACGACGCAGACGCGGCCTCCGAGCCCGAGATCCACCGGCCGGGAGCGTACAACTACACTGGCGCCGGTGGAGGACTACACGAGCCGGTACAAGGGCGAGCAGGTCGAGGTCGCTCTCTTCGGCGGCGACTACCAGGAAGGCACCCTGACCGCGTACTGCCTGGTCGAAGAAGTGCCTCACCTCGAGTTGAACGGCCATATCCTCATCCCGCTCCAGAACATCGCCTCGCTCCACTGCTCGAGCCGGTGCAACGCCCCGGAGCCGGACTGGCCGCCGCGCGGCCTAGCCGAGGGCGACGGCGACGAGCCCTAACCCACGCCCGGCGTGAGCAGCACGGCCCAGGCCGCCCGCAACATCGCGAAGGCGATCCTGCTCCTTGGCGGCCTCGTCGCCCTCCTCGTCGCGCTCGGCTGGTGGATCGGAGGCCTCCGCCTGGCGATCTTCTTCTTCGTCGTCGGCGCGCTGATCGCCGGAACCTCGTACTGGCACGGCCCGAGGATCCTGCTCGGATCGGTGGGCGCGCGCGAGCTTCTCCTCGCGGAGGCGCCCGCCCTCCATGCGACCGTTGAGCAGCTCGCCGTCCGAGCAAGCGTCCCGCGCCCGCGTCTCTACATCATGACCGACGGCCACCCGCGCTCGCTCACGGTCGGGCGGGGCGCCCACGGAGCCGCGATCGCCGTCAGCCAGGGCCTCCTCGCACTTTCGACGCCCGCCGAGCTCGAGGGCGTGCTCGCGCACGAGCTCGCCCACCTGCGGCATCGCGACGTCGTCGTGCAGACACCCGTCGTCGTCCTCGCCGGCGCGCTCGTCGAGGCGAGCCGCATCGGCGGCTTCCTCGAGCGCGCGCTCCTCTTCGTCCTCGGGCCGGTCGCCGCGGCGCTCGTCCACGTGATCGTCTCGCCGAGACGCGAGCTGGACGCGGACCAGGCGGCGGCATCTATCTGCGGGTCTCCGCACGGGCTGGCGGATGCCCTGATCCGGCTCGAGCAGGCGATGGAGCTCGTCGAGTTCAGCGCCAGCCCCGTCACCGAGCCGCTCTACATCGTCAACCCGTTCGCCGACGAGGGACTCGCCGCGCTCTTCGCGACGCACCCGCCGATCGGCGAGCGCGTGCAGCGCCTCCGCGCGCTCGACCCCGACTGGCGCGAGAAGCTGCGCGCGGCCTAGTACGCTCCCGCGCGTGGAGTGCCGCTGCCCGCAGCTCACCGAGCTCTACGGAAGCGAGGCCGAGGACTATGTCGCGGGGCACCTCGCCAGCGAGCCGGACGACGAGGCGGCGTTCGTCTGCCCCGACACCGGCAGGCGCTGGACCCTCGACTACGCAGACGACGGGCAGGCGCGTCTCCGCGGCAGTGCATAAAAAAGGGGCCGCTCTCGCGGCCCCTCATGGATAAACCGGCGGCGTCCTACTCTCCCGGGAGGTTTCCCTCCGAGTACCATCGGCGCTGGCGGGCTT
>DASZKB010000224.1:0-3788 GCA_035947475.1 Gaiellaceae bacterium
GGCTTCACCTGCGAGTGGTCGGGCAGGACGAGGCCGTGGACGCGGTCGCCGACGCGGTGCTGCGGGCGCGGAGCGGGTTGAAGGACCCGAACCGCCCGATCGGCTCGTTCATCTTCCTCGGGCCAACCGGCGTCGGGAAGACCGAGCTCGCGCGCGCCCTGGCCGAGTTCATGTTCGACGACGAGCGGGCGATGCTGCGGCTCGACATGTCGGAGTACCAGGAGCGGCACACGGTCGCGCGCCTCGTCGGGGCGCCACCCGGCTACGTCGGCTACGAGGAGGGTGGGCAGCTGACCGAGGCCGTCCGCCGCCGGCCGTACTCGGTCGTCCTCCTCGACGAGATCGAGAAGGCGCACCACGAGGTCTTCGACGTTCTGCTCCAGATCCTCGACGACGGCCGCCTGACCGACGGCCACGGCCGCACGGTCGACTTCCGCAACACGGTCGTGATCATGACCTCCAACGTCCGCTCCCAGGAGGCGATGCGGGACATCTTCCGTCCCGAGTTCCTGAACCGGGTCGACGAGATCGTCGTCTTCGAGCCTCTGACCCGAGAGCAGCTCGCCGAGATCGTCGACCTTCAGCTCGCGCGGGTCCGCGAGCGCGTCGCCGAGCGCGGGATCTCTCTCGAGGTGACGGAGGCCGCGAAGGAGCAGCTCGCCGAAGCGGGGTGGGACCCGCAGTACGGCGCGCGCCCGCTCAAGCGCGCGATCCAGCGGATGCTCGAGAACCCGCTCGCGCTTCGGCTCCTCGAGGGCGAGTTCGGGGAGGGTGACTCGGTCGTCGTCGACGCCGGCGAGGGCGAACTTCTCTTCGGCAAGGCGCCCGTCGCCGAGCCGGCCGCCGCGTAGTGCCGCCCGCCGAACGGCCGCTCGCGCTCGGCGAGATCCTCGCGGAGACGGTCCGGTTCTACGGCGAGCGCTTCTGGGCCGCGCTCGGGGTAGGCGCGATCGTCGCCGGGGCGTTCGTCGTCGCGCTGCTCGTCCCCGAAGCGCTTGGCATAGCGATCCTCGTCGTCGCGCTCACGGTGGTCTACGGGGCGACGGTCCGCCTCGTCTCCGGGGACACGTTCGGCGAGGCGTGGGCGCAGGTCGCGCTTCGCCTCCCCGTCCTGCTCATCCTCGGGCTCGCCGTGACGGTTCCGTTCGCGCTCGCCGCGCGATACCTCCTCCTCCTCGTGGTCGCGGCTGCCTGGCTCGGGCTCGTCGGCTTCGCGATCCCCGTCGCGATGCTCGAGCGCGAGTCCGAGCCCGCGGGGTGGTTCTGGCGGATCGGCTATGCGCTGCGCCGCTCGCTCACGCTCGCACGGGCGGAGTACCTGCACGCCCTCGGCGTCACGATCACCCTCATCTTCATCTACGTGCTCGTGGGCACGCTCCTCGCCAACACGCTCGTCGGCTTCGCCGAGAACAGTGGATGGGCCGCTTTGACGCTCGTCCAGGTCGTGTTCGCGCCGTTCTTCTTCATCGGGCTCTCGGTCCTCTACTTCGAGCAGAAGGCGCGCGCTGTATCCTCGCGCCGCACGGACGACAGGCGAAGGTAGGAGGGACGATGCCGACGTACATCATCCTCTCGAACTTGAGCGACCAGGGCCTGCAGACGCTCCAGGCGAACCCCGAGCGCCTGCGCGAGGTGAACAAGGACGTCGAGGAGCTCGGCGCGAAGGTCCTGCACCAGTGGTTCCTCCTCGGCCCGTACGACTTCGTGAACGTCATCGAGGCGCCGGATTCGACCACGGTCGCGCGCGTCGCGATCGCCCTCGGGGCCCGCGGGAGCACGCGGATGCAGTCCTTCGAGGCGATCGAGGCGGGCCAGCTTCTCGACACGCTCGCGCGCTGACCCAAGCTCCGGCTCACTCGAGCCGCGAGTACGCGACCGCGATCTCGCCCGCGAGGCCGGCGTTGTCCGCGATCAGGCGCTTGTTGACCTCGATCGTGCGGCCGTCGCTCGCCTCGTGGAGATAGGAGAGGAGGAACGGCGTCACGGCCGGCCCTCGGACGCCGCGGCGCTCGGCTTCCTGGAGCCCCGCCTCGACGAGCGGCTCCACGTCGATCCCGTCGCTCGGCGGGCGCGCGACCACTACCGCCGAGTGCCGCCCGAGCCGCCAGTGGTACTGCGCGATCTCGGCCGCCTGGTGGGCCGACGTGACGCGCGCCGAGACGGGCGGCCCCCCGCCCGCCTCGTAGAAAAGCGGCATCGCATCGGTGCCCCAGCCGAGAACCGGGACGCCCAGCGTCTCGAGCGCTTCGGCTGTCGCACGCGTATCGAGGATCGACTTCACCCCCGAGCAGACGACGAGGGCCTCGGTCTTCGCGAGCTCACCGAGATCGGCTGAGACGTCGAGCGTGTCGGCGAAGCCGCGGTGGACGCCGCCGATTCCCCCCGTCGCCATGAAGCCGATCCCGGCCACTCGGCAGACGGCGAGCGTTCCGCCCACGGTGGTCGCGCCCAGCGTCTTCTGCGCCGCGCACGCGCCGAGGTCGCGCGGGCCGGCCTTGCGAGCGTCGGGCGACTCCGCGAAGCGCGCGAGCTCGGGCTCGGTGAGCCCCACGCGCACGACGCCGTCCAGGACGCCGACGGTGGCCGGGACGGCCCAGGCGGCGCGCACGCGGCGCTCGGCCTCGCGCGCCACTTCGAGCCCCTCGCCGCGCGGGAAGCCGTGCGACACGAGCGTCGTCTCGAGGGCGACGACGGCCCGGCGCGCCTCGAGCGCGGCTCGAACCTCGGGATGTATGCGGAGGAGCTCAGCCAGGCGGCATCGCTCCCATCGCTCCGACGCACCGGGCGGCCGCCTCGAGCGCAAGCTCGACGTCACCGACGAGGAAACCGGCCGCGAACGCGTCGCCAGCGCCCGTCGTGTCGACGACCTCGACCGCGGGAGCCTCGTACGAACGGCCGTCCACCCGGCACCCGAGGGCGCCGCGCTTCAGGACGACCGTGTCCGCCTCGAGCTCGCCGACGAGGCGAGCTTCCTCCTCGGTGCCGAAGACGATCGCCGGCGCCAGCAGTCGAACGCGCTCCCGGAACGTCTCGGGCCCGACGCTCGCGATGGCCGCCGTCGAGGAGAGGTCGACGCTCACGCGCGGCGCCAGCCGAGCGGCCGCTGCGGCAGTGTCCGCGAGCGGCGAGCGGGCCAGGCTGTAGCCGGGGACGTGCAGCCACTCGCAGCCTTCGAGCCAGGCCCCGTCGAGCTCGGCGGGCTCGAAGTCCGGAGCGACGCCGCGGTCGGTGAGCATCGTCCGGTTCCCGTCCGGGGTCGCGATCGAGACGACCGTCCCCGTGGCGCCGTCGACCTCCGGCCCGGCCACCTCGACGCCGCGGCCCTGGAGCTCCTCGGCGACGAGGCGTCCGGCCGCGTCGCGGCCGCGCTTGCCGATGAAGCGCGCGCGGCGTCCGAGGGCGGCGGCCCAGGCGACCACGTTCGCCGCTTGTCCGCCCGCCCCGACCTGCGTGCGACCGTAAGCGTCCGTGTCGGTCGCGATCGGGTCCTCCAGCCGCACGATCACGTCGAGGAGGACGTCTCCGACCGTGCAGATCACCGGGGCAACCTAGTGGTTCCGCGAGGGGAGCGACCTACAATCGGCCGCATGGACGGGGAGCGGCGCCGGAGCTCGTTGCGATCGTTCGTCCTCGGCGGGCTCGTCGGTGGGGCGGCGGGCCTGGCCGCGGCCGGCCGCATGCGGATGGCGAGGCGCGCGCGCCGCCGAGCGACGCCCGCCGGCCTCGCCGCTTTCGAGCAAGCGCCGTGCCACGACGAGCTCGTCGCGAGGGAGCGCGGCGCGCGCCGC
>DASZKB010000225.1:0-5593 GCA_035947475.1 Gaiellaceae bacterium
CGCGTGCTGCCGCCCCTCGCAGCGCTTCCGCACCTCCCGGAGCGGGAGCTGAGCGCCGAAGAGGCGGCGCTCGTCCGGAGTGGGCGGCCGCTCTCCGGCGGCGGCGAGGGGCCGGTCGCGCTCTGGGCGGACGGCGGCCTCGTGGCCGTCGGCCGGGCCGAGCACGGCGTCATCCGCCCCGAGACGGTTCTGCCGGCATGAAGGTCGCGCGCGCGCCCGAAGAGCTCGAGCCGGTGGAGCGTGCCGTCGCGATCGGCACGTTCGACGGCGTCCACCGCGGCCATCGAGCGGTGATCGAGGCGGCGAAGCGGACGGGCCTGCGCTCCGTCGTCGTCACCTTCCATCCGCATCCGCGCTTCGTGCTCGGGTACGACGTCAACCTGCTCGCGACGCTCGAGCGGCGGATCGAGCTCATCGAGCGAGCCGGTCCCGACGAGGTCCTGATCGTGGCCTTCACGCCCGAGCTCGCGCGGCTCGGCCCCGACGAGTTCGTCCGGGACGTCCTCGAGCCGCTCGGAACGCGGGTCGTCGTCGCGGGCGAGGGGTTCCGCTTCGGGAGCGGGCGGCGCGGCGACCTGGCTCTCCTGCGGAACCTCGGGCTCGAGGTCCGCGCCGTTCCGCTCGTCGCGGGCGTCTCCTCGAGTCGCATCCGCGAGCTGCTCACGCAGGGAGACGTCACCGCGGCCGCCGAGCTTCTCGGCCGCCCCGCGGAGCTCGAGGGCACGGTGGTAGCCGGCGACCAGCGCGGCGGCACCCTCGGCTTCCCCACCGCGAACCTCGCCGTCGAGCCCGGGCTTCTCGTCCCCGCTCACGGGATCTACGCGGGCGCGGCGCGCGGCCACAGGGCCGCGATCTCGATCGGCGTCAACCCTCACTACGGCGGCCGGGAGCGGAAAATCGAGGCGTACCTCCTCGACTTCGCCGGCGACCTGTACGGCGAGCGCCTGCGCCTGGAGCTCTGGAGGCGGCTCCGCGACGAGCGCGCCTTCGCGAGCGAGAGGGAGCTCGTCGCGCAGATGGCCCGCGACATCGAGGCCACCCGCGCGGCCGAGGCGCCCGAGTAGTCCACAAGATTTTTCACAGGAAGGCGTCTTTGGTTGTGAGCAATGGCACCGCCGTCTCCATCGCTCGTGATTCCCGTTCGTTGCCTTGGTTGTGGCGCGCCGTACGTGAAGCCGGCGGGCGGCGGCACGGTGAAGGCGAACCCGGGCTGTCCGAGCTGCGGCTACATCGGGTGGACCACCGACGACGCGCCTAACGGAGGCCCAGGGCCGAGCCGCCTCGCCTTGGATCGGCGCCGGGCCCGCTCGTCCCGATCGCGCTGACACCGCCGAAGTAGTGGTGGCGCTCGGGCCAGCGGCGAACGTCGTAGCCCTCGTCGCCTAGCGCCGCGAGCGTGCCGTCGTCGATCCCGGGCTCGGCGTGGACGAGCGGGGGAGCGGGGTGGAGGCGAGGCCGATCGACTGCCTCTTGGACCCCGATCTGCTCGTCGAGGGCGCTCGCGAGCACCTGCGTCATCGCGCTCCGGAGCCGCGTCCCGCCCGCCGCCCCCACGGCGAGAACCAGGCGACCGTCAGCGACTGCAACGGTCGGCGCCATCATGCTCTCCATCCGCGCGCCCGGCTCGAGCGGTCCGACGACGAGGTCGGCCTCGCCCAGCATGCTGTTCAGGTGAACGTCGAAGCCCGGGAGGAAGTCGCCCGAGCCGAGCCCGAGGCTCGTCGTGACGACGCAGGCGTTTCCGGCGGAGTCGACGACGGTCAGGTTCGTCGTATCGCCGTTGCCGTCGCGTGACGCGAGCGCACGGACGAGCGCGAGGGCGCGCTCGGCCGCCGAAGCGTCGCTCAGGCGCGGCAGGCGCGTGAGCACGGGAAGAAGCGGCGCCAGCCCGCGGCGGGTGAAGATGCGAGCGCCCGCGTAGTCGCCCGCCACGGCGGGCGCCCAGACGGGCTCGTAGGCGGCGAGGTCGGCGCTGGTCACGAGGCCGCCTCGCTCGTCCATGAGCGCGAGGAGCGCCTCGGCGAGCGTCCCCTCGTAGAACGAGCGCGCTCCCTCTTCGGCGACGGTCTCCAGCGTGGCGACGAGGCCCGGCTGGTCGAGCCGCTCGCCCGCCCCGAGCAGCCGGCCGCCCGGCGAGTACATGCGCGCGCCCTCGCGCATCGTCATGACGGGCGCGAGCATGGCGAGGCAGGCGGCGTGCGCCTCCGGCATGAGGACGCCTTCGCGCGCGAGCCGGACCGCCGGCTCGACGACGCGCCGCCAGGGCAGGCGCCCCTCGCGCCGCCAGAGCGCGCCGAGGCCGGCCGGAACGCCCGGGACGGCGCAGGAGGCGATCCCGACCGCGTAGTGGACGAGCTCCGCGCCGAACGGAACGTCGAGCTCGAGAAGCTCGACATCGCGGCGCTCGCCGCCGAGCCCGGGGACGGCCACGAAGAAGTCGAGCAGGCGTGCCTCGCCGCGCGCCGCGTCGAACCAGATGGCATGACCGCCGCCCGCGATCCCGGTCATGACCGTCTCGGCCACGCACGAGGCGAGGGAGGCCGCGACCGCGGCGTCGGCGGCGGTCCCGCCCTCGGCGAGGATCTCGATCCCGGCCTCGGCCGTCGCCGGGTGACCCGCCGCCACGCCCGCCGGAACTTGGCCTTTCCGCACCGCTGCTACCCTAGGCGAGGGTGGCTCTTACCAAGGAAGCCAAGCGGGAGATCTTCGGCACGCACGGGCGCGGCGAGGCGGACACGGGCTCGCCCGAAGTCCAGGTCGCGCTCCTCTCGCGGCGGATCGACGAGCTCACCGAGCACCTCCGGACGCACAAGAAGGACCATCACTCGCGCCGGGGGCTCCTCAGGCTCGTCGGCCGGCGTCGGCGTCTCCTGAACTACCTGCAGAAAGAGGACGTCGAGAGATATCGGAACCTGATCAAGGACCTCGGCCTGCGGCGGTAGGAACACCGCACCGGGCTGCGGGAGGCCGGGTGGAAGTTTGAGGGAGGTCCGCTTCTCGGATCTGCCTCAAACCTCCGCCTCCGCCTCCCGAACGAGGGGAGGAGGCACATGAGCACGATCGTTTCACCGAAGAGCGTCGTCACGGCGACGGCGGGCCGCGACGAGATCACGTTCGAGAGCGGGCATCTCGCCAAGCAGGCGGACGGAGCCGTCGTCGTGAGAAGCGGCGACACGATGGTCCTCGCCACGGCGCAGGGCCGGCCCGAGGGCCGGGAAGGAGCAGACTTCTTCCCGCTCACCGTGGACGTCGAGGAGCGGATGTACGCCGCCGGGAAGATCCCCGGCGGATTCTTCAAGCGCGAGGGACGCCCGACCGAGAAGGCGATCCTGACGGCGCGCATGATCGACCGCCCGATCCGGCCGCTTTGGCCGAAGGGCTTCACGAACGAGGTGCAGGTGATCTGCACGACGCTCTCGGCGGACCTCATCACGCCGTACGACATCCTTGCGATCAACGGGGCCTCGGCCGCGCTCATGATCTCGCCGTTGCCGTTCCTCGGACCGGTCGGGGCCGTCCGGATCGGCCTGATCGAGGGCGAGCTCGTGGTCAACCCGACGCTCCCCGAGCTCGAGGAGGAGTCCGAGCTCGACCTGATCGTGTGCGGGACTCCGGAGGGCCTCACCATGGTCGAGGCCGGCGGCGACGAGATCCCCGAGGAGACGCTGCTCGAGGCGCTCGAGCTCGCGCATCGCGAGATCCGGAAGCTCTGTGAGGCGCAGGAGGAGCTCCGTCGGCAGGTCGGCAAGGCGAAGTGGCTCGACCCCGAGCTCACGGCCGAGCTCGAGCGGAGCCACGCCGGGACGATCGCCCAGCGGATCGTCGCCGAGGGGCTGCGCGAGGCGACCAGCGCGGCCGACGCGATCACGGCCGAGCTCTGCCCCGATCTCACGATGGAGTCGACGCAGGAGGACATCATCCGGCGGGCGCAGGTGCGCCTCGCGCTCGCGACGATCGTGGAGCGCCGGCGCCTCGAGGCTGTCGAGATGCCCGTGCGCGAGCAGTTCGAAGCCGAGCTGCGCGCGCTCACGGAGGCGGAGCAGGACCCGAAGGCGCTGAAGGCGGCCAAGCGGCAGCTCCTCTTCGACCGGATCGTCGAGACCGTCGAGCTCCCGTTCCCCGTCGGCCCGCCGGTGGCGGTCGACGGTGAGGCGCCAGCGAAGGACCCGCTCACGAAGCAGTACGTGAGGAAGGCGGCGGAGGCGATCTACAAGGACCTTGTCCGAAAGAAGATCGCGGTCGAGAAGCGCCGGCCCGACGGGCGCGGGACTGACGAGATCCGACCGGTCACGTGCGAAGTCGGCGTCTCGCCGCGGACGCACGGCTCGGCGCTCTTCACGCGCGGCCAGACCCAGATCATGACGCTTCTCACGCTCGGCACCGCGAAGGAGGGGCAGCGCATCGACGACCTCTCGCTGGAGGAGGAGCGGCGCTTCATGCACCACTACAACTTCCCGCCGTACTCGGTCGGGGAGACCGGCTTCATGCGCGGCCCGAAGCGCCGCGACATCGGCCACGGCGCGCTCGCCCAGCGGGCGCTCGAGCCGATGATCCCGAGCACGGACGAGTTCCCGTACACGATCCGCCTCGTCTCGGAGACGCTCGAGTCGAACGGGTCGTCCTCGATGGGGTCGGTCTGCGGCTCGGCGCTCGCGCTCATGGACGCCGGCGTCCCGATCAAGCAGCCGGTCAGCGGGATCGCGATGGGCCTCGTCAAGGAGGGCGACGACTACGTCGTCCTCACCGACATCCAGGGCGCCGAGGACCACCTGGGCGACATGGACTTCAAGGTGGCCGGGACGCGCGACGGGATCACCGCCCTCCAGATGGACATCAAGATCACCGGCGTCACGCAGGAGATCATGCGAGCGGCGCTCGACCAGGCGAAGCGGGCGCGTGAGTTCATCCTCGACCGGATGGCCGAGGCCCTGCCGGAGTCGCGCGCGGAGCTCGCCGACCACGCTCCGCGGATCTCGACCGTGCAGATCGACCCCGAGCAGATCGGGCTCGTGATCGGCAAGGGCGGCGAGACGATCCGCGCCCTGGAGTCCGACTTCGACGTCCAGGTCGACATCGAGGAGTCGGGAACGGTTCTCATCTACGCGTCCGACGGGACGAAGGCCGAAGGCGCAATCTCTGCCATCAACGCCCTGACGAAGGAGCCGGAGGTCGGCGACACGTACACCGGCAAGGTCGTGAAGACGACCGACTTCGGCGCCTTCGTCGAGCTCAAGAAGGGGACGGACGGGCTCCTTCACGTCTCGAACGTCGGGCCGGGGCGCGTCGCGCACATCGAGGACGTCATCTCTCGGGGCGACGTGCTCGACGTGCTGGTCCAGGAGGTGGACAAGGCCCGCGGCCGCATCGGGCTCAAGCTCGTCGCCAAGCACGAGAACGGCGCGCTCGTTCAGCCCGAGGAGCTGATCGAGCGGGCGAAGGCCGCCCCGCCCCGCGAGCGCGAGGAGCGGCCACGGGAGCGCGACGGCGACCGCCGGGGCGGTCGCAACCGCCGCCGCGGACGCGGCGGCCCGCGCAGCGAGGACTAAGAAGCCGTCCGGCGGGCCCGCCAGGACCCGCATTCGGTCGCACCCGG
>DASZKB010000226.1:0-3268 GCA_035947475.1 Gaiellaceae bacterium
GTCGGGATCTTCCTGCCCATGTCGGCGGAGGTGGCGATCGCCTCGCACGCGTGCGCGCACCTTGGCGCGATTCAGCTTCCGATCTTCTCGGGCTTTGCCGCGCCCGCCGTGGCCGCCCGGCTCGCCGACGCGGAGGCGAAGGTCGTCATCACCGCCGAGGGGTCGCTTCGCCGCGGGCGCGAGATCAACATGAAGGAGATCGTGGACGAGGCGGTCCCGGCGTCGGTCGAGCACGTCGTCGTCTGGCCGCGGCTCGGCCGGGACGACGTGCCGATGCAGGCGGGTCGCGACATCTTCTGGGACGAGGCTCTCGCCATGGGGAGCGGCACGCTCGAGCCGCCCGCGCTCGACTCGGAGACGCCGTACCTCCTCACCTACACCTCCGGAACCACCGGCCGGCCGAAGGGCGTGCTCCACGTGCAGGGCGGCTTCCTCGCCTCGATAGCGCGCGAGGTCTGCTACCAGGCCGACGCGCACCCCGACGACACGATCCACTTCGCCACCGACATGGGTTGGATCATGGGGCCGTGGACCGTCGTCGGAGGGCACGCGCTCGGCTCCACCGTCGTCCTCGCGGAAGGCGCGTTCGACTGGCCGCAGGACCGGCTCTGGCGGCTGATCGAGGAGGAGAGCGTGTCGGTCCTCGGCCTCTCTCCGACACTGGTCCGCGCTCTCATCCCCCACGGCGAGCCCGAGACCGACCTGTCGTCCGTCCGCGTGATCGTGACGACGGGTGAGCCCTGGAACCCCGACCCGTACCGCTGGCTCTTCGAGAAGGTCGGCGGCGGGCGCGCGCCGATCATCAACTGCTCGGGCGGGACCGAGGTGGCCGCCTGCTTCCTCTCCTGCTCGGTCGCCGTCCCGATCAAGACGTGCTCGCTGACGGGCCCCGCGCTCGGGATGGCCGTCGACGTGGTCGACGAGGAGGGGCGGCCCGTCCGCGGCGAGGTCGGCGAGCTCGTCTGTCGAAAGCCCGCTCCCGGGATGACGCGCGGGTTCTGGCGGGATCCCGACCGCTACCTCGACACGTACTGGCGCCGTCTGCCGGGGATCTGGGTGCACGGCGACTGGGCGTCCGTGGACGAGGACGGCTACTGGTTCCTCCACGGCCGCTCGGACGACACGCTCAACATCGCGGGGAAGCGCATCGGGCCGGCCGAGCTCGAGTCCGCTGCGGTCGCGCACCCCGCAGTCGCCGAGGCGGCCGCGGTAGGGATCCCGCACGAAGTGAAGGGCGAGACGGCCTAGGTCTTCTGCGTGACGACGCCGGGCTGGGACGCGACGGACGAGCTCGCCGCCGAGGTGGGCGCGCTCGTCGCCGGCGAGCTCGGAAAGGCGTTCCGGCCGGAGCGCGTCGTCTTCGTGCAGGCGCTGCCGAAGACGCGGAGCGCGAAGATCGTGCGGCGTGCCGTCCGCGCGAGCGTCCTCGGGCAAGACCCGGGCGACCTCTCGTCCGTCGAGAATCCGGAGGCGATTGCCGAAATTGCTCGCGCCGTCTGAATACGACGCCCAAGCCGTCCGCGGTTACCTCGACAGCGCAACGTACGGGCTTCCACCGCGCTCGGTGCTCGCCGCGCTCGCGGACGCGCTCGCCGGGTGGCAAGAGCGCCGCGACTGGTTCAGCTGGGAGGACGACGCCGAGCGGTGCCGCGAGCTCTTCGCCGGTCTCGTCGGCGCGTCTCCGGACGACGTCGCGATCACCACCGCCGTGTCGGTGTCGGCGGGCCTGGTCGCCGCCAGCCTGCCCGCCGGCGCGGGCGCGAACGTCGTCGTGCACGAGAACGACTTCGCCTCCAACCTGTTTCCGTGGGCCGCGCTCGCGGGCCGGGGCGTGGAGGTGCGCGCGCTTCCGCTCGAGCGCCTCCACGAGGGGATCGACGAGAAGACCGCGCTCGTCGCCGTCTCGAGCGTCCAGTCCTCGGACGGCCGCGTGGCCGACGTGGAGCGGCTCAAGGGCTCGGGCGCGCGCCTGTTCGTCGACGCGACCCACTCGGTCGGCACGGTCCCGATCGACGTCGAAGGTTGCGACTACTTCGCCTGCTCGACGTACAAATGGATCCCCTCCCCGCGCGGCCTCTCGTTCCTCTACGTCGCGCCGAACCGACTCGACGAGGTGGAGCCGTGGCTCGCGGGCTGGAAGTCCCGCCGGAACTGGCGCGGGAGCTACTACGGGCTGCCGCCCGACCTCTCAGACGACGCCCGGCGGCTCGACACCGGCCTGCCGTGGCTCGTCGCCGCCGGGACGGCGCCCGCGCTCGAGCTGATCGCAGAGCTCGGAGTCGAGCGGATCGCCGAGCACAACCTCGCGCTCGCGCGCGCCTTCGCCGCCGAGCTCGGCCTCCCTGAACCGGGCGCGCCGATCGTTCGCGTCGCTGTGGACGACGCAGCGGGGACGGTCGCGCGGCTGGAGGAGCGCGGGGTCAAGGCGTCCGTCCGCGCGAACGCCGTTCGCCTCGCGTTCCACCTCTACAACGACGACCAGGACGTCGCGCTCGCCCTCGAGGCGCTCGCGCCCGCCGGAGTTTCCCGTGCCGGGTGAGCTGGAAGGCCAGGTCGCGCTCGTCACCGGCGGCGGGCGCGGGATCGGGCGCGGGATCGCGCTCGAGCTCGCAGCCGCCGGCGCGGGTCGCCGTCGCGGCGCGCACGGCGGAGGAGGTCGAGGCGACCGCGCTCGAGAGCGGCGGGCTCGCGCTCCAGGCGGACGTCGCAGACGGCGCGTCCGTCGAGCGGATGGTGGCCGAGACTGAGCGTGAGCTCGGGCCGATCGAGCTGCTCGTCGCGAACGCCGGCGTCGGCAGTCAGCGCGGCGTCACGTGGGAGATCGCCGTCGAGGACTGGTGGCGGGTCTTCGAGGTGAACGTCCTCGGCGTCCACCTCTGCTGCCGCGCCGTCATCCCGGGGATGCTCGAGCGCGCCCGCGGTCGCATCGTCGTGATGGGCAGCGGCGCGGCTTACCTCCCCGGTAGCCGCCGGACCGCCTATCCGGCGAGCAAGGCGGCCGTGTGCCGCTACGGCGAGACGCTCGCGGCCGAGCTCGGCGGTCGGATCCCCGTCTTCGTGATCAGCCCGGGACTCGTCCGAACGGCGATGACGGAGGACGACTTTCCCGACGACGCCCCGTGGACGCCGCCCGAGCTCGCGCCGCGCCTCGTGCGCGCGCTCGCGTCCGGGCGAGCCGATGCGCTGTCCGGCCGGTACATACACGCGGAGCACGACGACGTCGACGACCTGGTGGCCCGAGCGGACGCGATCGCGCGCGACGACCTGA
>DASZKB010000227.1:0-6641 GCA_035947475.1 Gaiellaceae bacterium
TTCTCGATCATCGGAAGCCGCCGGCGCTCGCGCCGCGCGCGGAACTCCTCGACCAGCTTCTTCACGACTGCCCGAGGAAGCGCGATGTCACCCTGGAGGACGGCCTCGAGCGCGAGCGGAATACGCTCGGCGTCCGTGTCGTGCGGGATGTAGCCGACCGCGCCGGCACACATGGCTTCGAAGAGGTCGGGGTCGTTCCGCGCCACGGTCACGACCACAACGGCCGTCTCCTCCAACTTCGACGCGATGGTCTCGATCGCCTCGATGCTTCCGAGCATGTGCAGATCGAGGAGGCACACATCCGGGAGATCGCGAAGCGCGGCCTCGACGGCGTCCGCGGCATTGCGAACCTCGGCGCAAACAAGGAAGCCGCCGTCTTCGAGCGCCCGCCGGAGCGCGAAGCGGGTCAGCGCTTGGTCGTCGGCAACGAGCACCCGCTGGTGCTCCGGCGCATCCCGGACCGGCGCATCGGGATCAGCGCGCGCGAGCGGGACCGAAAGACGGGAGCGCTCACGCATCGTCGCTCCGTCGGACGGTGCCAGGACGCCAATGAACTGGCGGCCGCCGAAAACGCCGCAAAACCACCGGGGACCAGCTTTGTAACACAAGTTACGCCAGGCCGCCTGGCGTGCGGCCGAACTTAGCCGCGGAGGAGCACGCGCTCGGCCGTGAGCGCGCCGGGCGGAGCGAACTGCGTGCGGAGCGTCGGCTCGAAGACCGCCGTCGTGACCGAGATCCTTTCGCCAACGCGGGCGCTCGCGAGCGTGGCCGGGCGGCGAGCGCCGTTCACGACCCGCTCGACGACGACGGTGGGGGCCGTTCCGAGCACGACCGGGCGGCGAACTGCGATACGGGAACCGTCTCCCATCCGCACGCGGCGAACGCCGATGGCGAGCTGCCCGCTATCGCTCTCCCGGGCGATGCCCGAGAGTGTCAGGCGCGACAGGCGTCTGGGACCGGGCGTCGCGAAGAGGACGTGGCGCGCGGCCTCCAGCCACCTGTAGGGCGAGACGGCACCGCGGCCGTTGGGGTGAAGCTCGAAGTGGAGATGAGGACTGATCCCGTTCGCGTCGCCCGAGTCGCCGACGTAGCCGAGGAGCTGGCCGCGACGGACCCGCTGCCCGCTGCGGAGGCGCGGTGCGAACGCGACGCCCCGTACGCAGCCACCCCGGTTGTCGTTTGCGCGCGTGAGGTCGTTGTTCAGGTGGATGTAGAGGTACGTCGTGCCGCTTCGGCCGTGGAGGTAGAGCATGCAGCCGGCGCGCCAGGAGCCGGTGTGGAACTCGACTCGCCCGCCTTCGGCCGCGATCGCGAGCGCACGCCGCGGGGCCATGATGTCGTTCCCCTGGTGGCCTCCTTGCCCGCGCGGGTCGCCGAAGTCGTCCTGGTACGTGACCCTGCCGACGACCGGGAAGATGATCCGCTCGGGCGGAGGCCCGGCCTGCGCCGTCCCCGCGGAAACCCACAGGAGAAGCAGGAAGAGAACACCTCGGGCTGTCGTCCGGTGCCACACCATGGTCCGGTCTCGCGCTCGAAGGCGCGCACCCTAGCAGACCCCTCCGCCGGTGTTAAGCGGGTTATTCTCGGGCCCGTGAAGGTGGCGGTATGTGTGAAGGAGGTTCCGGACGCCTCCGCGCCCAAGCGGCTCGACCCCGAGACCATGCGGCTCGACCGCAGCGTCGAGGGGGCGCTGAACCCGTTCGACACGCATGCCGTCGAGGAGGCGCTGCGACTCAAGGAGGCCGGCGGCGACGGCGAGGTCGTCATCGTCTCGATGGCGCCCGAGGGCGCGCTGAACTCACTCCGGCGCGCGCTCGCGATGGGCGCGGACCGGGTCGTCCTCGTTACCGATCCGGCCGCGGTGGGCTCGGATCTGGTCGCGACGAGCCGCGTCCTTGCGGCCGCGCTGGAGCGCGAAAGCCCCGATCTCGTCATCTTCGGACAGCAGGCGAGCGACTCGGACGGGGCGGTTCTCTGGGCCGCCGTCGCCGACCGCCTCAACCTCCCTCTCATCTCGCAGGCCGCGACGCTCGAGGTCGCCGACGCGAAAGCGAGGTCGAAGCGGCAGACCGAGTACGGGTACGACGTCATCGAGGCACCCCTGCCGTGCGTCGTCGCGGTCTCCGACGCGATCAACGACCCGCGCTACCCGTCGCTCAAGGGAATCATGGGCGCGAAGGCAAAGCCGCAGGAAAGCGTCTCGCTGGACGACCTCGGCGTCTCCGCCGAAGAGGCGGGGGCGGCCGGGTCGGGCACGGAGGTGTACTCGCTATCGGAGCCGCCGCCGCGCGGCGAGACGCTGAAGATCGAAGACGACGGGGACGCCGCGGACAAGATCGCGGATTTCCTGGCGGAGCGGAAGCTCGTTTAAGGTGGCTCGGCCGGCAACGTCCTCCGGTTCCTGGGGGCTGCAAAGCGTCGCCATGCCTCCTTCTCGGTCGCACCCGTACCTTTCAAGTACGAGCGCTCCCTGCGTCCTTGCCTGGCTCGCTCTTCGCGCGCCAGGCTCCCGGCAACGTCACCGACCGAGCCACTGACGTGGCCACGCTCGTCTACGTCGAAGACCACGACGGCGAGCCCGTCAAGGGCTCCATCGGCGTTCTCTCGAAGGCGGCGCAGCTCGGGGAGGAGGTGGCCGCGATCGTCTGCGGCTCGGGCGTGGCCGCGATGGCCGAGTCCGTCGGGAAGTTCGGCGCCTCGCGCGTCCTCGTCGCCGACGACCCGGCCCTCGAGCGCCCGCTGCCGCAGCCGCGCGTCGACATCCTCGCGAGAGTCGTGGCCGAGCGCGGCTTCGACACCGTCCTGTTCGGCGCCTCCGTGCTCACGGCCGACATCGCCTCGGCGCTCGCGGCGCGCCTCGGCGGCGGGCTCAACTGGGATCTCATCGACCTCGAGACGCACGACGGACGGCTCGTGGGCAAGCGTCCCGCGCTCCAGGACTCGGTCATCGTCGACGTCGGGTGGACTCGGGAGCCGCGGCTCGCGCTCGTTCGCGCGGGCGCGCTCGAGGCCATGGCGGTCGGCGGGCAGGCGGAGGTCGAGAGCATCCCCGCCGGCGTCGAGGAGTGGTCGACCCGGGCCGTGATGCTGGAGCAGGCGCATGCAGAGCGGGAGGGGCCGTCGATCGAGGACGCCGACGTAATCGTGGCCGGCGGGCGCGGCCTCGGGACGCCCGAGGGCTTCGGGCTCCTGGAAGAGCTTGCAACCGCGCTCGGCGGCGCAGTGGCCGCCACGAGGGCGGTCGTGGACGCCGGCTGGTACCCGTACGCGGCCCAGGTGGGCCAGACGGGGAAGACGGTCGCTCCGAAGCTCTACATCGCGTGCGGAATCTCGGGCGCGATCCAGCACAAGGTCGGGATGCAGGCGGCCGGGACGGTCGTCGCGATCAACAAGGATCCGAACGCGCCCATCTTCGAGTACTGCGACCTCGGCGTCGTCGGCGACCTCCACGAGATCGTCCCGAAGCTGACCGCGCTCGTGAAGGAGAGGAAGGCGGGGTGAGCGCGCGGCCGTCGGAGCACCCGCCGCCCTTCGCGCCCGACGCGTTCGTGACCGAACCGAGCGATCCGCCCGAGGAGAGGATCGACGTGGGCGTCCTCGTCGTCGGCGCGGGCCCGGCCGGGCTCGCGGCCGCGATCCGACTCGCGCAGCTTCTCGAGGAGCGGCCCGAGGTGCGCGAGCGCCTCGGCGAGATCCCGATCGCCGTGGTCGAGAAGGGCAAGGCGCCGGGCTCGCATCTTCTCTCGGGCGCGGTCCTGAACCCGCGCGCGCTCCGCCAGCTCTTTCCCGGCCTGTCCATGGACGACGTGCCCGTCCACGGCGAGGTCGAGCGCGAGACCCTCTACTACCTGACGCAGCGCTCGGCGCTTCGGATCCCGACCCCGCCGACGATGTGGAACCACGGGAACTACGTGGCGTCGCTCTCGCAGCTCGCCCGTTGGCTCGCCGAGCGCGCCGAGGAGCTCGGCGTCACGATCGTCCCCGAGACGGCGGCGGAGAAGCTGCTCGTGAGCGGCGGGCGCGTGGTCGGCGTCCGGACGGGCGACAAGGGCCGCGGGCGCGGCGGCGAGGAGCTTCCGACCTTCCAACCGGGCTCGGACATCACCGCCCGCGTGACCATCCTCGCCGAGGGGACGCAAGGGCACCTGACCGGTCTCGCCCTACGGCGCTTCGGCCTCCTCACGCGGCCGCAGGTCTGGGCGCTCGGCGTCAAGGAGGTGTGGGAGGTCGAGCGCCCGCTCCACCGGATCATCCACACGATGGGTTGGCCGCTCCGGGGCGGCCGCAAGTACCGAGAGTTCGGCGGCAGCTTCATCTACCCGATGGGCGAGAGCATGGTGGCGATCGGGTTCGTGGCCGGTCTCGACTACCGTGACGCCTCGCTCTCGGTCCACGACCTCCTGCAGGAGTTCAAGGGCCACCGGCTCGTGCGGAGGATCATCGAAGGCGGGCGCCGCGTCGCCTGGGGGGCGAAGACGATCCCGGAGGGCGGGTTCCTCGCGCTCCCCGACAAGCTTCACTTTCCGGGCGGCATGATCGTGGGCGACGCGGCCGGCTTCGTGAACGTTCCGGCGCTCAAAGGGATCCACTACGCGATGCGCTCCGGGATGCTCGCCGCCGAGACCGCTTTCGACGCCGTCCAGCCCGGCCGCACGGCGTGGGCGCCGGGGGCGCTCGTGGGATACGACGAGGCCGTTCGCGAGAGCTACATCTGGAAGGACCTGAAGCGCGTTCGGAACATGCGGCCCGCCTTCCGCTTCGGCTTCGCCGGCGGGGCGCTCGTCGCCGGCGCGGCGCTCAACTCCCTCGGCCGGTTCCCGCCGCGCGACCTCCGCCTGGAAGCGGACAGCGAAGCGGACATCTTCATCGGCAACCGCGACGCGACTTACCCGACGCCGGACGGAAAGCTCTTCTTCGACAAGCTCTCGAGCGTGTACGCGAGCGGGAACCGGACGCGCGACGACGCTCCGAACCACATCCGGGTGCGGCGCTGGGTGCCCCGTGAGGTCGCGGAGGCCTGGGTGCGGATGTGCCCCGCGGAGGTCTACGAGATCGCGAAGGGCGACCATCGCGGCGCCATGGTCGACGTGACCCCGTCCAACTGCGTCCAGTGCGGGGCGATCTCCGCCAAGGGCGGGCGGCTCACGCCGCCCGAGGGCGGCGCCGGGCCCGAGTACACGCTGATGTGATCGCGGTCGGCGACGTCGTCGCCGCGTCGGCGCGCGTTGAGACGCGGCTGCGCCGGACCCCGGTCCTTGCGGCCGACGAGCTCGGCGAGCGCGTCTCTCTCAAGGCGGAGCTCTTCCAGCGGACGGGCTCGTTCAAGCCGCGCGGCGTCCTGAACCGGCTCGCCGCCCTCTCCGACGACGAGCGCGCGCGCGGCGTCGTGACCACCTCGGCGGGAAACCTGGCCGCCGCGCTCGCGTACGGCTCCGCGCTCGAGTCGGTCGACTGCCTCGTCGTCATGTGGCAGGGCGCGAGCGAGCACAAGATCGCGGCCGTTCGCCGCTACGGCGCGGCCGTCGATCTCGAGGCCACGACGCCCGGCGAGGCGTTCGCCCGGATGGGCCAGCTCCAGCGCGAGAGCGGCCGCCTCCTCGTCCACCCGTGGGACGACCCGCTCGTCCTCGCCGGCCACGCGACGGTCGGGCTCGAGATCGTCGAGGAACGGCCCGACGTCGAGCTGGTCGTCGTGCCGGTCGGCGGGGGCGGTCTGATCGCCGGCATCGCGAGCGTCGTCAAGGCGCTGCGCCCGGACGCGCGCATCGTCGCCGTCGAGCCGGAGCGGGCGGCGGGGCTTCACGCTGCGCTCGCCGCGGGAGAGCCGGTGCCCGTCGAGCCGAGCTCGATCGCCGACGGGCTGAACGCGCCGTTCGTCGGCGAACGGTGCCTGGCGATCTGCCGCGAGCTCGTCGACGAGGCGGTGCTCGTCTCGGAGGACGAGATCCGCGCCGGTTTTCGGTTTCTCTACGATCGCGCGAAGCTCGCCGCCGAGCCCGCCGGCGCGGCGACGGCTGCGGCGATTCTGGCCCGAAAAGTGCGCGATTTCGAGGAGCGTTCCACCGTTCTTGTCGTCTCTGGAGGCAACGTCTTGCCCGCCACGGCCTCTGCTATCCTCGGAGAAGGATGAAGGCCGACATCCACCCGGAGTACGTGGTCGCAACCGTCCGGTGCTCGTGCGGGGCGGAGTTCCAGACGCGCTCGACGAAGCCCGACCTGCACGTCGAGATCTGCTCGGAGTGCCACCCGTTCTACACGGGCAAGCAGAAGCTCGTCGACACCGGCGGCCGCGTCGAGCGCTTCCAGCGGAAGCTCGAGCGCGCCGGCGCCCGCCGCGCCTAACCAGCGTTGGCCGCTCCGATAGGCGGTCAAGCAGTCCTCGAGGGCGTGATGATGCGCGGCCCCTCGGCGTGGTCCGTGGCGGTGCGCAAGCCGGACGGCGCGATCGCGGAGGTGAACCAGCCGATCGCCTCGGTGCTCCTGCGGCACCGCTGGCTCCGACTCCCGGTCGTCCGCGGGGTCGTCGCTCTCGGCGAGTCGCTCGCGATCGGCTTCCGCGCGCTCGCGATGTCGGCGAACTACGCCGCGCAGGAGGAGGACGACGACGGCGAGGTGCAGACGGAGTTGTCGCGCGGCGCGAT
>DASZKB010000228.1:0-3472 GCA_035947475.1 Gaiellaceae bacterium
TACACGCTCGCGACCGTTCTCGGCGTCCTCTCCGCGCTCGACATATCCCAGGAGAACGCGACCAAGGGCTGGTGGCTCGCGCTCGTCGTCGGGCTCGTCGTGACCGCACCTACCGCCATCACCGGGACGATCGACTGGCTCGACATCTCGCCGGGCACGCCGCTCTGGCGCACGGCGACTCTGCACGGCGGCTCGATGTTCACGGCCGCGGTCGTCTTCTTCGTGACGGCGATCATCGGCCACGGCGACTACCTGGACGGCGAGATCTCGACGCGCTCGCTCGTGCTCACGCTCGGCGGGTTCGCGCTCTTGACGCTTGGGGGCTGGCTCGGCGGGACGGTCGTCTTCGTGCACGGGATGCGCGTCCTGAGCCTCACCGAGGAGCCCACCGTACGCGCGGTGACGCCCGGGCATCCGGACAAGGAGCGCGCCGAGCAGGGCGACGAGCCGGACGCCCCGCCCGAGGCGCCTCCGCCGTCGCATTAGCTGGTAACTTCGAGCGGGTGGCCAGGGCGCGTGCGGCAGCATTAGCGGCGTTCGCCGGCCTCGCTCTCGCTGCGTGCGGCGGCGGGGAACCGGAGCCCGAGCGCCGCTCCGAGCCGCCGAGGATTCCGAGCGCTGTCGCGGACGAGCTCGCGGAGCGGAGCGACGCGGTGGCCGACAAGATCTCCGCCGGCGACCTCTGCGGTGCCGCTCACGAGGCGGACGCGCTGGAAGACAGAGCTGAAGAGCTGATCGCGGCGGGCGAGATTCCCAGGCGTTATCGCGCGGAGCTCCGGAGCGAGGCGGTCTGGCTCCGCGACCGGGTGAACTGCCCTCCGCCACCGCCGCCCCAGGAGGACGAGAAAGAGGACGAGGAAGAGAAGAAGGACGAGAAGGACGAGGACGACAACAAGGGGAAGGGGAACGGGAAGGGCGAAGGCGAGGGGAACGGCAACGGCGAAGGCGACGGCGACGGGCTGGGTTTGACCGTGACGCTCGACGAGGACGGATGAGCGTCCAGGTCCTCGCGGGGGGTCGCTACCGCGTCGAGCGCGTCCTCGGCCACGGCGGCATGGCGCTCGTCCTCCTCGCCCGTGACGGCGAGCTCGACCGGCCGGTGGCGATCAAGCTTCTCGCCGAGAACCTCGCCAACGACGAGAGCTTTCGCGAGCGCTTCCTCCGCGAGGCTCGCGTCGCCGCGCGTCTCGCCCACCCGAACATCGTCCAGGTCTTCGACGTCGGCGAGGACGACGGACGCCCCTACATCGTCATGGAGTACGTCGACGGCGACACGCTCGCCGACGCGATGCGCCACGAGGGGAAGTTCGCGCCCGAGGAGGTCGTGGACGTCGCGCTCCAGGTCTGCGGCGGCCTCGAACACGCTCACGCCGCGGGCCTCGTCCACCGCGACATAAAGCCGGGGAACCTGCTCCGCCGGCACGACGGCGCGGTCAAGATCGCCGACTTCGGGATCGCCCGGGCCGCCGAGGCGACCCGCATGACGGAGATCGGCACGATCCTCGGAACGGCCGCGTACCTGTCGCCCGAGCAGGCGGCCGGCGAGGAGGTGACGGCGGCAGCCGACCTCTACTCGCTCGGTGCCGTCCTCTACGAGCTCCTGACCGGGCGGACGCCGTACGTGTTCTCGTCGCTTGCGGAGCTCGCCGTCATGCAGCGAGAGCAGGCGATCCCGGCCGTGCGGGAGCTCGAGCCGGCGGTGCCGCCGCGCCTCGAGGAGGCCGTCATGCGCTGCCTGGCGCGGAACCCGAGCTATCGGCCCTCGTCGGCGGCCGAGCTGGCTCGCGACCTCGCCGCCGCGTCGCCAGAGCCGCCCACCGAGGCGGTGCCTGCACCGAGCGGCGTCCGCGCGACGGACGTCGTCCGACCGACGCAGGCCGCGACCGCGCCGCTTCGCCGGCCGCGAGCAGGGAGGAAAGCGCCGTCGTTCGGCCCGTGGCTTTGGCTCACAGCGGCGGCCGCCGTCGCGCTCGTGGTCCTCGCGGTCGCGCTCGCGACGCTCGGCGGCGACGGAGGCGAGGAGACGCAGCGCCCGCCGGCGCGCGCAGAACCGGTCGCCGAGGTCGAGCCGACGGAGGACCCGGGCCAGCGGGCCCGCAATCTCGCCGAGTGGCTGCGCGAGAACGCCGGCTAGCCGGCGCGCGCTACTCCCAGCCGAGCTCGGACAAGCGGCCCTCGTCGATTCCGAAGTGGTGCGCGATCTCGTGGAGAACCGTGATCCGAATCTCCTCCTCGAGCGCGGCCGGATCGTCTCCGAACTCGTCCTCGAGCGGTCGCCGGTAGATGGCGATCTTGTCGGGGAGCACGCCCGCGTACGTCGAGCCGCGGTCGGTGAGCGGGACGCCGAGGTAGAGACCGAAGAGGTCCGGATCCTCGCGGTTCTCCTCCTCGACGACGATCTCGACGTTCGACATCGCTTCGCGGAGGTCGGGCGGCAGCGACTCGAGCGCCCGGCGCACGTGCT
Source organism: Gaiellaceae bacterium (assembly GCA_035947475.1). Taxonomy (GTDB): domain Bacteria; phylum Actinomycetota; class Thermoleophilia; order Gaiellales; family Gaiellaceae; genus DASZKB01. The sequence continues at coordinate 2,465 of DASZKB010000228.1, forward strand.
CGTCGAAATCCAAGGCGGGCGGCGTTAGTACGAGGGTTGCAGCTTCCTGGGACGGCCGATCGAGAAGAGCTTGATCGCGACGAGGCCGAAGGCGAACCCGCCGATGTGCGCGAAGTAGGCGACCCCGCCGCCGGCCTGAGGGTGGAGAAGCGCGAGGCCGCCGTCCCAGAGCTGGAAGAGGAACCAGATGCCGAGGTAGAGGAAGGCGGGGAGCTCGAAGAAGAAGATCGGCAGGATCAGCGTCAATACCTTGCCCCCGGGATAGAGGAGGATGTACGCCCCGAGAAGCCCCGAGATCGCGCCGCTCGCGCCGAGATTGGGGATCCTCGCGTCGGCGTTCGTCGCGAACTCGAGCGTGACGAACGTCTGAAGCGCGGTGGCGGCAAAGCCGGCGAGGAAGTAGAAGCCGAGGAAGCGGACGCGGCCGACGGTGTCCTCGATGTTGTTGCCGAAGATCCAGAGGAAGAGCATGTTGCCGAGCAGGTGGTCCCAGCTTCCGTGCATGAACATGGACGTGACCGCGGTCAGCGGCCAGTCCTCGCCGACCGTGCGGCACGAGTCCTCGACCTCGCACGGGTGGTAGGCGAGCTCGTTGATCGACGCCTCGAAGCCAGGCCCCGAGCCGGCCTCCTGGTAGAAGAGCCACATCGCCACGTTGGCGACGATCAGCCCGACAGTGAGGATCGGAAAGTGCCGGGTCGGGATGTTGTCCTTGAGCGGGAGCACCGCGCGCCTTAGCGGATGATCAAGGCCATCAGCGCCTTCTGGGCGTGCAGCCGGTTCTCGGCCTGGTCCCACACCGCCGAGCGCGGCCCGTAGAGGACGTCCTCCGTAATCTCCTCACCGTAGTGGGCGGGGAGGCAGTGGAGGACGATCCCGCGCTCGGACATGAGCGAGACGAGGCCCTCGTCGATCGCGTACTCGCGCAGATCGCGCAGCCGCCGTTCGCGTTCCTCGTCCTGCCCCATGCTCGTCCAGACGTCCGTGTAGAGGACGTCGGCGCGCTCG
>DASZKB010000229.1:0-1792 GCA_035947475.1 Gaiellaceae bacterium
GAGCGGCGTCTCTAGCGGCTGCTTCGGCGCCGGCCGCGACGTGATCCTCGAGAACGGGATCGTCCGGACGATGGATCCGGCGCTTCCGACCGCGCGCGCCCTCGCGATCGCGGGCGACCGCGTCGCCGGCGGAGAAGGCACACACGAGAGCGCGCTCCCAAGCCCGGCGCGGATCGACCTCGGCGGCCGCTGCGTCGTCCCGGGATTCACCGACTCCCACGTCCACTTCCCGCAGTGGGCGCTCGCGCAGCGGCAGGTTCGGCTCGAGGGGGCGACGTCGCTCGCCGAGGCGGTCGAGCGCGTCGCCGAGGCGGCTCGCTCGGCGCCCCGGGCGTCGTGGCTGCGCGGCGCCGGGTGGCGGAGCGGCGACTGGTCCCCGCCCGCGGAGCCGACCAAGGAGGCGCTCGACCAGGTGACGGGCGATACGCCGGTCGCTCTCATGGCCAAGGACGGCCACAGCCTGTGGCTCAACTCGGCCGCGCTCGCGCGCGCCGACGGCGATCTTCACGTCAAGGGCGGCGTCGTCGAGGTCGACGTCCGCGGGGAGCCGACCGGTGTCTTGCGCGAGGAGTCCGCATGGCGGTTCCGCGAGCGGTTCGTCTACGGCGAGACGCCGGAGGCCGAGTGGGTGGACGCGATGCGTGCCGGGCTCCGTATCGCGAACTCACGCGGCGTCACGTCGGTGCACGACAAGGACGGGTGGCTGGGCGCGCTTCGCTTCTGGCAGCGCCTGCGGAGCGAGGAGGCGCTCACGCTTCGTGTCTGGCAGTCGCTTCCGCACGAGCAGGTCGAGCGCCTCGCGGAGGTCGGCCTCGCGTCGGGCTTCGGCGACGAGCTCCTCCGCGTCGGGTACCTCAAGGTCTTCATGGACGGCACGCTCGGCTCCCAGACCGCGCACCTGATGGACGGCTCGGGGGTCGAGATCACGAGCCGCGAGGAGCTGGAGGAGATCATCCGCCGCGCGGCGTCGGCTCGCTTCCCCGTCGACGTGCACGCGATCGGCGACCGCGCGAACCGCGACGCCCTCGACGCCTTCGAGGCCACCGCCGACGAGTGGCGGCCGCGTGGCCTCCGGCAGCGGATCGAGCACGCGCAGCTCCTCGACGAGGGCGACGTCGCGCGCTTTGCGTGGATCGGCGTGGCGGCGTCGGTGCAGTTCAGCCACGCGCCGTCCGACCGCGACCTCGCGGAGCGATTCTGGGCCGGGAAGACGCACCGCGCCTACGCGTTCCGGTCGCTCGCCGAGGACGGAGCGCTCATCGCGAACGGCTCGGATGCGCCGGTCGAGGAGCTCGATCCGCTCGCGGGGATTCGCGCCGGCGTCCTGCGAACGCTCGACGAGCGGCCCGCGTGGCACCGTGAGCAGGCGGTGGAGGTCGAGCAAGCGCTCGAGGCGACGACCGTGAACCCCGCCTGGCTCGCCCGCGACGAGCACCGGCGCGGGCGCCTGGTGCCGGGGCAGCTCGCCGATCTCGTCGTCCTCGACCGGGACCCGGTCGCCTGCGCGCCCGAGGAGCTCCCCGACGTGCACGTGGTCGCCACGATGCTCGGCGGGCGCTGGGTGCACAATCCGCCGCCCTGGGACTAGGCCGCGGCCGCTCGCTGACCGCCAAACCGCCGCGTAGAATGCGGCTATGCGGACCATGAGGGCGGTGCACGACGAGGAGTGCGCCGTTGCCTGTACGGCCGACATAATCGGCTCCAAGTGGACGGCCATCATCGTCCACGACCTCTCGGAAGGGCCGCGGCGGTTCTCTGAGCTCGAGCGCTCGTGCCGGGGGATCAGCCCGCG
>DASZKB010000230.1:0-2709 GCA_035947475.1 Gaiellaceae bacterium
GCCCGATCTCCGCGATCGCCGCGTCCTGCTCCGGCGTCAGGCGGAAGGGCAGCTTCTCGCGGTAGCGGCGGACGAGCTCGCCCTCTTCGCCGAGCGCAGGCGCGACCGCATCCTCCTCACGCGCGCGGCGCCGGCGCAGGAACCCGAGCTGCAGGAGGAGGAGCTCCTCGAAGGCGAGTCGCCTGCGGCCGGCCTCGACGTCCGACAGCGCGCGCGGGCGGTGCGCCGCCAGAATCGCGTCGGCGCGCAACGGCGCGCCGGCGCCGTCGCGGAGCGCCGCCGGCAGCGGATAGGGGAACCAGCGCGCGAGCGGGAGCGCCTGCTCGGTGAGCTCGCGGATCCTTACGGTGGAGATCTCCTCGCTCGCCCGGTAGAGCGGCACGAGCCCGACGGTGTGGAGTCCGCCGCCGTCGCGCGCGAGCTCGTGCTGGTCGACCTTGAACGTGTTCCCCGGCGCGAGTTGCCCGTGCGCGAGAAGCCTCGTACCCGGGACGAGCCGATCGGCCAGCCACGCCTGGTTGAACCAGATCGCGGTCGCGCGCCCGCCGCTCGAGTCGCTCACGACCGCCTCCACGATCTTGAGGTTTCTCCGTCGTGTAGGCCGCACCCGCGTCCGTTCGACGAGGCACTCGACCGTCGCCTCCTCGCCGATCCGAAGGTCGCCGAAGCCCGTTACGCGCGACCAGTCGAGGTAATCGCGCGGTAGGTGCTCGGCGAGGTCGCGAACCGTTCCGAGACCGAGCTTCGCCAGCCGCTCGCGGATCCGAGGGCCGACGCCCGTCAGAGTCTCGACCCCGGCAGCGGGATCCACGCCGAACCGCCCGGCCGTCGGGACGCCTTGGTCCATACCAGCGAAACCGGCCAGCGCGGGGCGCGTGCTCACTGTGAGGGCCAGGACGGCCCCAGTCTAGGGGCGGACGCGGACGGGATAATGCGGACGTGACCGAGCCGCGCGCCGTGGCCGCGAGCGTCGAAGAGGTCGCTCCGGGCGTCTGGCACTGGCTCGTTCCGGACGACCGCATCGGCGCGTGGAGCGCCGGGCACGCCGTCGCCTCGGAGGCCGGCACGGTGCTCGTCGATCCCGTCCCGCTCTCGCCGGAGGCGCTCGCGCGACTCGGGGAGGTCACCGCGGTCTGCCTGACGGCCGGCACGCACCAGCGCTCCGCCTGGCGTTACCGCCGCGAGCTGGGCGCAAGGGTCTACGCGCCGGCGCTCTCCCGGCTGATCGACGAGGAGCCGGACGAGCGCTACGGCGAGGGGGACGTCCTCCCCGGCGGCCTCACCGCCGTGTTCACACCGGGCGCGGGGACGACGCAGCACACGTTCGTCCTCGAGCGCGACGGTGGGATCGCGTTCGTCGCGGACCTCGTTACGAACTACCCGGGCCGCGGCCTCGCGTTCGTTCCCGAGCGCCACCTGCACGATCCGGAGGAGATGCGAAGGAGCGTGCGGAAGCTCCTCGGTCTTCCGTTCGCGCTCCTCTGCCTTGCGCACGGTGCCCCGGTGAGAGACGACCCGAAGGCGGCGATCGCCGCCCTACTCGCCCACCACGAGACGCCCGGCCCGACGGCGTGAAGCGGCGGCCTTGCGGATCGCGGCGACGATCGCGTCCAGGTTCTCGTCCTTCGTGAGGCACGCGACCGCACCGGCGTCACGAAGGGCGGCGACCTCGCGCGCGTCGGCGCCGCCGGTCAGCACGACGACGGCCGCGTCGGGACAGACACGGCGAATCGCGCTCGTCACCTCGACCCCGTCGAGCTCGGGGAGGCGGTAGTCCATGACGACGACGTCCGGGTCCACCCGCGGGCAGACGGCGAGCGCCGACCGGCCGTCCGGGACGGAAGCGACGACGCGCATGTCCGGCGTGACGTCGAGGAGGAGCTCGAGCGTCTCGCGGAAGACGTCGTTGTCCTCGACGAGGACGACGCCGATCCGGCCGTCGGCCGGGACTAGACCGCCTTCTGGACTCGTCCGCTCTTGAGGCATCGCGCGCACACGTACGCGCGGCGGGCGACGCCGTTCTCGAGGATGCGCACGCGTTGGAGGTTCGGGTTGAACCGCCGCTTGGTCGCGATCATCGAGTGGCTCCGCGAATGACCGAACCCGGGCGCCTTTCCGCAAACTGCGCAAACCTTCGACATCGCGGACGAGTGTAGCCGCTACGCGGCGCCCCGTAAGCGCGCGAAGACGTCGGCCATCTCGAGAGCCGCGCGGGCAGCGTCGGCGCCCTTGTTCCCGTGCTCCCCCCCGGCGCGCGCGTCCGCCTGCTCGCGGGTGTCGCAGGTGAGAACCCCGAAGGAGACCGGGATGCCCGTCTCGAGCGCGGCGAGCTGAAGGCCGCTCGCCGCTTCGGCCGACACGTAGTCGAAGTGCGGCGTCTCTCCGCGGATGACGCAGCCGAGCGCGACAACGCAGGCGTACCGGCGCGTCTTCGCGAAGGCCATGGCGCCGAGCGGCAGCTCGAAGGCACCCGGCACCGTCATGACGTCGATCGCCTGACGCGCCACGCCCGCTTCCTCGAGCGCCGCGAGCGCGCCCTCCAGAAGCCGCGAGCTCACGTCGCCGTTGAAGCGGCTGACCACGATCGCCACCGAGCGGCGGGCCCCGTCCGGCGAGCCCGCGTAGACGGCGACGCCCTCCGGGATCTCGAGGTCGCCGGTCGCGTGCTCGAGCTCGTCGACGCCGTCGCTCACGGGCGCTCGGAGGAGT
>DASZKB010000231.1:0-6760 GCA_035947475.1 Gaiellaceae bacterium
TCTGGCCGCGCCCGCGGCCGTGCAACACCGTGTGGTAGACGCCGCCGACGAGCGCCCCGGCGACGGACCCGACGAGCGTCGAGAAGACGCCGTCAAGCAGGTACGCGGCCAACCGTCGGCCCCAGCCGGCGAGCGGGCGCGACTCTGCGTCGGCGCTGCCCGGCGCCGGTTCGACGCCGACAGTTGGCCCGGGCTCCGTCACGCGCGCACCACGAGGCTCCGGGCGATCTTGTCGTGGAACGTCTGCTTCTTCGGATCCCAGAGCGGCCAGACCGCGTCGAGGATCCCGGGGATCCAGAAGAACGTCCAGAAGAGGCCGGGCATGATCCAGCGCGCGAACGCGCGGCCGAAGCCGATGGGCTCGTTCGTCGACTCGTCCCGGACGCGGATCCCGAGCATCATCTTGCCCCCCGTCTGGCCGCGCCCGCGGCCGTGCAACACCGTGTGGTAGACGCCGCCGACGAGCGCCCACGCGCCGAGCCACCCGAAGTACGCGAAGTAGAACGCGTCGTCGTCCGCCTGGGTGTCCGTCTCGAGCCCCTCGAACACCGCCGCGTAGCCACCGGTGATCGCGACGACCACCGCCACGCTCATCAGGGCGAGAAGCGCGGTGATGATCCCGTCGAGAAAGACGGCTCCGAATCGCTGGCCCCACGCCGCGTAGACGATCGGCTCCTCCGCGCGCGCGGGGACGGAGGCGGCGGCGGGTAGCGACTCGGCATGCTGCTCCACGGGGGCACGGAACGTACCACCGCTGGAAGACGCGCCCACGCGGCTGCGCCCTACGGCTCCTTCGGGCCGCCGTTCACGATTCCACTCATACGAACGTGTGTTCTATACTTATTACGCCGTGGCGCGGCCGCAGTACCTGGAGGACACGTGCAAGAGCGCGCTCAACCGCGTCCCGGACGCGAGCCGCGTGCCCTTTCGGTGGACCGTGAACCCGTACCGCGGCTGCACGCACAGCTGCCACTACTGCTTCGCGCGCGCGTACCACTCGTACCTTGACATGGGGGTCGGCGAGGACTTCTCGTCGAAGATCGTCGTCAAGACGAACGTCGTCGAGGTGCTACGACGCGAGCTCGGGTCGCCGAAGTGGAGCGGCGAGCACGTCGCCATGGGGACCGCGACCGATCCGTACCAGCACTGCGAAGGGCGCTACCGCCTCACCCGCGGGGTGCTCGAGACCCTCGCGGACGCCGCGAACCCGATGTCGATGCTGACCAAGTCGACGATGATCCTGCGCGACCTCGACGTCTTCCGGCGCCTGAACGAGGTCACGAGCGTGACCGTCTCGATGAGCGTCGGCACTCTGGACGAAGACGTCCGGCGCGTCGTCGAGCCCGGCACGCCGCCCGGGCACCGTCGCCTTCAGATCCTCGGGCGCTTTGCCGACGCCGGCATCCGAACGAGCGTCCTCGTCGCGCCGATCCTCCCCGGTCTCACGGATGATGACGAGCACCTCGAGGAGGTCCTCGCGGCGTGCGCCGCGGCCGGCGTCGCGACCGCCTCGCCGATCGTGCTCCACGTGCGGGCGAACATCCGTGAGCACTTCGTTCCGTGGCTCGAGCAGTCGTATCCCGAGCTCGCTCCGCTCTACCGCGAGCTCTACGGGACGCGCTCGTACGCCCCGAAGGCGTACCAGGAGGACGTTTCGCAGCGGTTTCGCGACCTCCGGGCGCGCTACGGACTCGATCCAGGCACGTACCGCCCGGGACGCGCGCTCCCGCCCGAGCGCGGCCCGCGGCAGCTTACGCTCGCGATCTAGCTCCGCCTAGCCAAGAAGTTTTACGGGGCACTAACCCGTTCCTGACGGCGCCGTAGTCGCCTGTTCACAGGGCCGTGGTTTGCTCGTCTGCAAACGACAGAAAGGGAGGTCTTCCATGAAGCGCCTGCTTCTCGTCCTCGTCACGACGGCCGCGGCAGTGCTCGCGGCGGCGCCGATCGCGTTCGCCGCTTTCATCCAGGGCACCCACCGCTCCGAGACGCTCGTCGGGACGCCCGAGCCCGACGTCGTTCTCGCCCGCGGCGGCGACGACGCCGTCTTCGGGCGCGGCTCGCCGGACGTTCTCTTCGGCCAGCGCGGAGACGACCGCGTGCGCGGAGGCTGGGGGCCCGACGTCGTCTCCGGCGGCCGCGGGAGCGATGAGATCTCGGGCGGGCATGGAAGCGACGTCGTGTCGGGGCGGCGCGGGAACGACTTGCTTGCGGGCGACGCGGGCGACGACCGCCTCTTCGCGGGCTGGGGGATCGACACGGCCTCCGGGGGTCCGGGTGACGACGTCCTCTTTGCGCTCGAGCGCGACGGGCTCGCCGACACGCTCGACTGCGGGCCGGGAAGCGACGCCGCGTTCATCCGGGCTGAGGACAGCGCGGTCAACTGCGAGACGACCGTCACGCTCGCCCCGTCGTCGGCCGCGACGCCCGAGAGCCCGTAGCAACCGCTCGACCGGCGGGCGCGCCCACGCGACGACTGGGGCGCGCCCGCCTACGATGCCTCCGTGGGCGCCGCCGTCCGGATCGGTACGTGCTCGTGGGCCGACGAGTCGCTCGTCAAGCACTGGTACCCGCGCGGCGTTCGCTCGGCCGAGGAGCGGCTCCGCTACTACGCGGAGCACTTCACGACGGTCGAGATCGACTCGACGTACTACCGACTTCCGGAGAGGGACACGGTCGAGCGATGGGCCGAGCGCACGCCCGACGGGTTCGTGTTCCACGTGAAGGCGTTCGGGATGATGACGCGCCATCCGGTCAAGGTCGAGACGCTTCCCCCCGACCTCCAGGCGGAGGCGAAGCCCGATGAGCGCGGGCGCGTCGACCGGCCGTCCCGGGAGCTTCGGGGCGCCGTTTTCGCCCGTTTCGTCGAAGCGCTCGAGCCCTTTCGAACTGCCGGGAAGCTGGGCGGGATCCTCTTCCAGTTTCCGCCGTACGTCGTCCCGAGGGAGCGCTCGTTCGAGTATCTGGAATGGGCGCGCGCGCAGCTCGACGCGGACGCGATGCTCGTCGAGTTTCGGCACCGGAGCTGGTACGACGAGGACCACTGCGCCGAGACGCTTTCGTTTCTCGAGCGGATCCGCGCCGGCCACGTCGTGGTGGACGCACCGAAGACCGATGCGGCAAACGTGCCGCCGACCGTCGTCGCCACGACGACGCCGACAGCGTACGTGCGCTTCCACGGGCGAAACGCAGACACGTGGAACGTGCGCGGCCGGAGCGCGGCAGAGCGCTTCGACTACCTCTACGACGAGGACGAGCTCCGAGAGTGGGTCGCCCCGACGCGCGAGCTCGGCGAGCGCGCCGACGAGGTCTACGCGATGTTCAACAACAACAACCGCAGCCCCGACCCGCGCGGGAGCGGCGAACTCGTGGCACAGGCGGCGGCGAACGCGGTCATGTTCAAGCAGATGCTCGCCGACGCCGGGGTGCCGGCCGAGTAAGCGCTACCCGCGAGACCGGGGAACGACGAACGTCGCATTTCACGGGCGCCAGTAGCTCCGAGTAACGAGGACGGCGACGGGGATGATCTCGACGCGGCCGAGCCACATGAGCACGGCGAGGATGCCCGTGGAGACGTCGCTGAACGGCTGGTAGCTCCCGAACGGCCCGGCGAACCCGAAGGCTGGGCCGACGTTTCCGAGGCACGCCGCGGCTGCGCCGATCGCCTCGAACGCGGTGATCTCGCCGCCCGTCCGCCTCGCGTCGATCACGAGCGCGACCGCGGCGGCGAGGAAGACGCCTATGTACACGACGACGAACGTGACGATCGAGCGGAGCGCGCGCTCGTCCACGACCGCTCCGTTGAACCGAAGCGGAAGCACCGCGTCCCGGTGGACCGTTTGCTCGAGCTCGCGCCGGATCATCTTCCCGATGAAGAGGTGGCGGATGATCTTGATCGAGCCGCCCGTCGACGCCGCCGATGCGCCGACGAACATGAGGATGAGGAGCGTCATCGCCGCGAGCGGGCCCCACTGCGTGTAGTCCGCCGTTGCGAACCCGGTCGTGGTCATGATCGAGACCGCGTGGAAGACGGCGTTGCGGACGGCGGCCTCGCCCTCGAAGATCCCTCGCGTCACGATGTCGATGGCGAGGAGGCCCGAGCCGACCGCCAGGAGGACTAGGTAGAGCCGGAACTCCTCGTCGCGCGCGACGGCCGCGACGTTCCGCTGGACGACGACGCGATAGAGGCGAAGGAAGTTGATCCCTGCGACGAGCATCACTGCGGCGAGGACCCACTGCGTCGCCGCTCCGAACGCGGCCACGGAGCGATTCTGCGTCGAGAAACCACCCAGCGCGACCGCCGAGAAGGCGTGCGAGATTGCGTCGAACGGATCCATGTCGGGATCGACGCCCGACCATCCGAGCGCCAAGAGGGCGGCGATCGCGGCGACCGTCAGCCCGACGTAGAGCACCCAGAGCCGCCTGGCCGTGTCGCGGATCGTCGCGGTCAACCGCTCGAGCTCGGTGGGGCCCGCGAGCTCCGACTGCAGAAGCTGGCGGCCGCCCACGCGCAGGCGCGGCAACACGGCGACCGCGAGCACGATGATGCCCATCCCGCCCAGCCAGTGGCTGAGCTGACGCCAGATCAGGATCGAGCGGTCGAGCGATTCGACGTCGGGGACGACCGTCGCCCCTGACGCGGTGAACCCGGATACCGCCTCGAAATACGCGTCGACGGGATTCGCGAGGTGCGGCGCATCGGCGAGCAGGAACGGGATCGCTCCGAAGGCCGGGATGAGAAGCCAGACGAGCGCGACGACCAGGTAGCCCTCCCGCAGCCCGACGCGCTCCTGCTGTCCGCGCGTGATCTGGTCGAGCCCCCAGCCGACTACCGCCGTGATCGCGCCGCCGACGAGAAACGGCCAGAAGGTCTCGCCGTACCCCACGGCGACGGCGGCCGGAACGAGGAACGCGAGGCTCAGGTACTTGAGAACGTGGCCGACCAGGTCGAGCGCGCTGCCGACGTCCACGCCGAGCAGCTCGCCCACGAACCCGCGGCGCAGGCGGGCCGCCCGTGTAACCACCTACAGCGCCTTCTCGACGATCCCGACGCGCGAGGACTCGGTGAAGATGATCGCTCGGTCGCCTGGCTCGAGAGCGTCGTTTCCGTGCGGGAAGATCGCGGTCCCGTTCCGGACGATCGCGCCGATCAGCGAGCCGGTCATCGGCAGATCCTTGAAGGCGACGCCGACGAGCTCGCTCTCCGGCCGCACGGTGATGTCGAGAACCTCGTAGCGGTCGCCCTCGAGCATCGCCACCTGCTGCGTGCGCGGGTCGTGCGCCCACCGGACGATCTCTTCGGCGGTGACGAGGCGTGGATTCACGGCGCGGTCGCCGCCCGCGCGCTCGAAGAGCTCCGCCGCGACGCGGTCGTGGACGACCCCGATCGTGAAGCCGATCCCGTGCTGCTTGTACAGGAGGGCCGCGTAGAGGTTCTTCTCGTCGTCGGGCATTGCGAAGACGGCGGCGCTGGCCTGTCCGATCCGCTCGCGTTCGAGGAAATCCGGATCCAACCCGGTTGAGCGGAAAACGCGCGCCTTCGGGAGCTCCTCGGCGACCTCGCGCGCGCGGTCCCCGTCCGCCTCGATCAGCCGCACGCGCAGTCCCTGGTCGAGGAGAAGCCGCGCGACCGCGACACCGGTGTTCCCGGCGCCCACGATGACGATGTCGTCGAGCCGGCGCTCGGTCCGCGCGATGATGCGGCTCCACTCCCGCGCGGCGCTCGGCGACCCGATGATGATGATGCGGTCCCCGGGGAGGATCGACTCGTTCCCGCGCGGCAGGATCATTTTCCCGCCCCGGATGATGCTCGCCACCTTCGAGTTGGCCGGGATGCGCGCGTCGCGGAGCGGACGGCCGACCACCTCGCCGCGCGGGCGCTGCGCGACCTCGAGCGCCGCCTCGGACACCGGGCGGGCGACCGCCTCCGTGCGGTTGCCGGCGCCGTCCGGGCCGATGTCGAACTCGACCATCTGCACTTGCCCGTCCGCGAAGACGTCCGTTTGGCGCGCGGCCGGCACGCCGATGATCCGCGAGACCGCGTTGGCGGTCTCGAGCTCCGAGGACACGATGAAATCGACCTCGAGCTGCCGTTCGCGCCAGACCTCGAGATACTCGACGTTGGTCGTTCGCACGATCGTCTTCGTCCGCTCGGAGAGCTTGTTGGCGAACATGGCGGCGACGATGTTCACCTCGTCGCGCGACGTGCACGCGATGAGGAGGTCGGCGTCGCTTATGCCCGCCTCTTGGAGCGCGCGACGGCTGGCGCCGTTCCCGTGGAACGTGGCCACGTCGAACCGGTGGGAGAGCGCGTTGAGGCGGCCCTGGTCGACGTCGATCACGGTGAGCTCATGCTCGTCGTGAAGCGCCTCGACCACCGTCGAGCCCACCTGGCCGAGCCCGATGACGAAGATCTTCACAGCGCCGTCGAGCGAGAGGCTAGCGCGACCACAGGCGTGCAGTGATCGTTCCGCACGGGCGCACTCTCGTTCAGGAATGCACTAGATTCGCCCCACTCGGATGGAGCGGTTCGAGGGCGAGACGCCGGAGAGCGAGCGCGCGGCCGACGTGGGCGGGTGGGCCGCCCCGACGCGTCCGTACGGGGACGTCGGCGACCGCGTCGACCGGATCCTCGCCGCCGCCGAGGAGGCCGCCGAGCGCACGCGCGCCCAGGGGGAGGCCGACGCGGCCGAAATCCGCCGCCGCACCGAGCAGGAGGCCGAGCAGGAGGCCGAAACGCGCGTTCGCGAGTCGACCGCCGACG
>DASZKB010000232.1:0-9268 GCA_035947475.1 Gaiellaceae bacterium
GGAAGCCCCGGCCGACCTCGACGCCGCGGAGATGGCGTCCGTCGAAGTTCGCGCCCGTGACGTACTGGCCGTCGCGAAGCGACTCGTCCGCGACGACCTCGACCGCGACGCCGACCGGGCCGAGGGAACCACCGGAGGCGCCGAACGCGGCCCGGATCTCCTCGTCGGTCGCCGGGCGGTAGTCGCTCCCGAGGGCGCTCAGCATCTTCATCTCGTTGAGGCGGTCGTCGCCGCGGACGAGCCCGAGCACGAGCGTGCCGTCGGGTTTGACGACCGGCATCGCCTTCGACGTCGCGGCGGCGTCGATGCCGAGGAGCTCGGCGAGCTCCTCGATCGTTCGCACGCCCGGTGTCTCGACGTCCTGCGGCGCTTTGAGACGCTCGGGAAACTCGGGCCTCCGCGGGACGGAGCGCGCGATCTCGAGGTCGGCCGCGTAGTCGCCGCGCTCGCAGGTCACGAGCGTGTTCTCGCCCGACCCGGCCGGCGCCAGGTAGTCGGTGCTCTCGCTCCCGCCCATCATCCCCGACTCGGCCTCCACCTCGTAGAACTCGAGCCCGCAGCGGTCGAAGATCCTCCGATACGCCTCCGCGTGGAGGCGGAAGCTCCGCTCGAGCCCGTCTTCGTCGGCGTCGAAGCTGTAGGAGTCCTTCATGATGAACTCGCGGACGCGGAGGAGCCCGCCGCGCGGCCGCGGCTCGTCGCGCTCCTTCGTCTGGAAGTGGTAGAGGATCTGCGGGAGCTCGCGGTACGAGCGGATCTCGCGCGCGTGGAAGGTGATCGTCTCCTCGTGCGTCATGGCGAGGACGAAGGGGCGCCCGACGCGGTCGACGAGCTTGTAGACCTCGGGAATGTCGTAGCGGCCGGTGCGCTGCCAGAGCTCCGCCGGCGTCACGACGGGCATGAGCATCTCCTGCCCCCCGATCGCGTTCATCTCCTCGCGGACGATCTGCTCCACCTTCCTGTAGACGCGCCAGCCGAGCGGGAGGAACGTGAAGAGGCCGGCGCCGACCTGGCGGACGAAGCCACCGCGGACGAGGAGCCGGTGGCTCGCCGCGTCCGCATCGGCGGGATCTTCCCGGAGCGTCGGGATGAAGAGGTCGGAAAAGCGCATCGACCTACAGCGGGCGCTGCGCGGCTTCCGCCATCATCGCGGCGGCCGGCTTCGCCATCTTGAGCCGCTTCGGGCGCACCATTCCGGTCTCGATCCAGGCGTCGATCTCGTGGAAGAGCTCGTCGACCAAGATGTCGGCGGAGACCTTCTTGAGGACGCGGCCGTGGGCGTAGATGAAACCCGTCTCGCGCCCGCCTGCGATCCCGAAATCGGCGTCGCCGGCCTCTCCGGGCCCGTTCACGGCGCACCCCATGACCGCGACCTCGAACGCGTCCGGATACCGACGGAGCCGCGCCTCCACCTCCTCGGCGAGCGTCTGGACGCCGACGTTGTCGCGCCCGCAGGACGGGCACGAGATCATGACCGGCCCGCGCTCGCGAAGCCCCAGGGACTTCAGGATCTCCCACGCGACCTCGACCTCCTCGACCGGGTCGGCCGTCAAGGAGACGCGGATCGTGTCGCCGATCCCGTCCATCAGAAGCGACCCGATCCCGACCGCGCTCTTGATCGAGCCGGAAAACGGTGTCCCCGCCTCCGTGACTCCGAGATGGAGGGGGTACGGGACGCGCTCCGCGAGCATCCGGTAAGCGCGGATCATCGTCGGCACGGAGCTCGACTTGACCGAGATCTTGAAGTCGCGGAATTCGAGCTTCTCCAAGAGCTCCACGTGCTCGAGCGCCTCCTGCACGAGCGCCGCCGCCGTGTCACGTCGGGCCACGTCTTCTAGGTGCTTCGGAAGCGAGCCGGAGTTCGCCCCGATCCGCATCGAGATCCCCCGCGCCTTCGCGGCGCGGACGATGTCGGCGACGAGCGGGACGGGGCTCAGATAGACCAGCTTCGAGAGTGCCTCGGCGTCCTCGTTCTTCGGGACCGCCACGCGGACGATCTCGCAGCCGGCGGACGCGAGCCGGCCGATCTGGTCGATGGTGGCGTCGACGTCGTGCGTCGCCGTCGTCGTCATGGACTGGACGGCGACGGGTGCTCCACCGCCGATCGGGACGTTTCCAACCTTGATCTGGCGCGCGCTCGCCATCCGAAGCAGTCTAGCCCCGGCCGGATCCGGCCTAGCCGCTGCTCAGGCGGCTGATGTCGTTCGTGAGGCCGATGAAGAAGAGGAAGAGTACGAGGGCGATTCCGACCGCCGAGACACGCTCGTACGCCTCGCGCGGGATCGGTCGCCCGCGCAGCCGCTCGAGGATCGAGAACGCGATGTGACCGCCGTCGAGCGGAAGCAGCGGGAGCAGGTTCAGAAGGGCGAGCGAAAGGGAGATGAGAGCGAGGATCCCGAGGTAGTAGCTGATCCCGATCTCAAGCGCCTCGCTCGAGGCCTGGACGATCCCGACCGGGCTCGAGACCTCCTCTCGCCCGGATCCCGTCACCAGGCGGCCCACCGCCGCGCCGATCGCCTTCGTGACGAGCCAGGTCTGTTCCACCGCCAGGCTCGTCGCCTCGACGGGCCCTGAGCGCTCGATCCGCTCGGGTTCGGGGCGGATCCCGAGGATGTAGACCCGCTCCGTCTCCCCGTTCGGGAGCGGCCGTTCCTCGACGCGAGCGCGCCCCGGCCCGAGCACGACCCGCTCGTCGCCGCGACGAACGGCGACGGTGATCGGCCGCCCGCGGCTCGCCTCGATCTGCCGCCTGACGGCGTCGAACGTCCGCGTTCGGCGACCGTCGACGGCGACCACGACGTCGCCCGAGCGGACGCCAATCGCGGCGGCCGTCGACCCTTCGCTCACCTTGTCGACGGTGGTCGTCGCCCCGACGGGGATCCCGATCACGAAGACGGCCGCCAGGAGCGCGACTGCGAAGAGGAGGTTCGTCGCCGGCCCCGCGAAGATGACGGCGATCCGCTTCCAGGCGGGCGCGCGCCAGTAGGCGTCGGGAGAGAGCCCGTCGTCCACGTCCGTGAGCGCGCGCTCGGCGCTCTTTCGCGCCGGCTCCGAGAGCTCGGCCCGCTCGACCGCCTCGCGGACCTCGGCGAGGGCGGTGCGCGCGTCGGCGAGGCGGCCTTCGGCGAGATGGGATCTGACCGGCTCGAGATGGCGCTCGAGCCAGGGCGCCTCCTCGACCGCCGCGCGGAGCTGCGACTCCAGGTCGCCGGCGGCCGGCTTGTGCATCCCGGGGATCTTCACGTAGCCGCCGAGCGGGATCGTCCCGATCCCGTACTCGATCCCGTTCCGGACCCGCTTCACGAGCGGGGGCGGAAAGAAGACGTAGAAGCGTCGCGGCCGCATCCGCACGGCGAGCGCGACGAGGAAGTGGCCGAGCTCGTGGATGAGGATCAGGAACGCGAGCCCGACGATGGCGACGAAGATGTTCAATGAACCAGCTCCCTCGTCAGGGCCTCGGCGACGCGGCGGGCCTCGGAGTCCACGGCGAGCAGATCGTCGAGGACGCGCGCGGGCGGCGTCTCGACGGCTGAAAGCGTGCGGTCAACCACGTCGGGGATGCCGAGGAACGGGATCTCGCCGTCGAGGAACGCCGCGACGGCCACCTCGTTCGCCGCGTTCAGGACGCACGGCGCCGTCCCGCCCGCCTCGCCGGCGGCGCGCGCGAGCGCGAGGGACGGGAACGCCTGCTCGTCGGGCGGCGCGAACTCGAGGATGAGCGACGAGGAGAAGTCGAGCGGTGCGACGGGCGTCGCGGCGCGCTCGGGATACGTGAGCGCGTACGAGATGGGGACGCGCATGTCGGGGTAGCCGAGATGCGCAAGCGCTGCGCCGTCACGGAAGCGAACGACGGCGTGGACGACCGAGGTCGGGTGGAGCACGACCTCGAGCCGCTCGTACGGAAGCCCGAAGAGGAAGTGCGCCTCGATGAGCTCGAGCCCCTTGTTCATGAGCGTCGCCGAGTCGACGGTGATCTTCGGCCCCATACTCCAGGTGGGGTGCACGAGCGCGTCGGCGGGGCGAACGCCGGCGAGCTCCTCGCGAGCGCGGCCGCGGAAGGGCCCTCCGGACGCGGTCAGGACGAGCGAGTCGACTGTCTCGAACGCGCGGCCCTCCAGGCACTGGAACGTCGCCGAGTGCTCGCTGTCGACGGGGAGGATGCGGCCTCCGCCCCGCTCCCACGCCGCGAGCGCGAGCTCGCCGGCGGCGACGAGGCTCTCCTTGTTCGCGAGCGCAAGGTCGATTCCGCGCTCGAGCGTCCAGAGCGTGGCCGGGAGGCCGGCGAACCCGACCACGGCGTTCAGGACGACGTCCGGCTCGGCGCGCTCGAGGAGCTGCGTGAGGTCGCCTCCGACTTGGGTGTGCGGCGCGAGATCGTCGACGGGCTGGGAGCCCGACGCCGCGGCGGCGAGCTCGAGCTCCGGGTGCGCGGCGATGATCTCGAGAGCCTGGCGCCCGATCGATCCCGTCGCGCCGAGAAGGGCGACGCGCTTCACGGGAGCCACGTTAGCGGCCGCTCAATTGCGCGAGGCCGAGCAGCGTGAAGTAGGCAGCGGGCCCTGCGAAGAGGAGCGAGTCGATGCGATCGAGCATGCCGCCGTGCCCCGCGAGCAGCCGGCCGGCGTCCTTCACCTCGAGGTCTCGCTTCACGAGTGACTCGAAGAGGTCGCCGAACGTGGCGGCGAGGACGACCGCTCCGCCGAGCGCGAACGAGCGCCACCCGCCGGCGTACTCGGTCTCGTAGAGCGCGAAGAACGCCGCCACGAGTCCTGCCGCCGCGCCGATCGCAAACCCCTCCCACGTCTTGCCCGGCGACATGACGGGCGACATCTTGTGGCGCCCGACGATCCGCCCGCCGAGGTAGGCGAACGTGTCGGTGACGAACACCATGACGAGCACCGTCAGGATCGCATCCCGCCCGTAGTCGAGCTGCCTGATCAGGAGCAGGTAGCCCAGTCCCAGCCCGACCCAGCCTGCGCCGAGAACCGTTGCCGCGATCGCCGCCGTCGACGACTGACGTGTATGGGCGATAGCCGCGAAGAGAAACGCGAGGACGAGCGTCGCGGAGAAGCCCCCGACCATCCACGTCATACCGCCCAGCTCGGCGCCGACGAGCGCGGCGAGCGCACCCAGGTAGCCGGCGAGGACGAGCGGGCGGAAGCGACGCGCAATGCCGTAGAACTCGTGGAGCGCCAGCACGGCGGCAAGGGCGGCGAGCGCGAGCAGGAATCAGCCGCCGAGCCACGCCGTCGCGAGCACGACGGGCAGGCCCGCCGCCACGACGGCAACGCGCGAGAGGAACGGCGTCATCGTCCGCCGAAGCGCCGCCGGCGGCTCGCGTACTCGGCGAGGGCGCGCCGGAGCTCGCGCTCGCCGAAGTCGGGCCACAACGTCTCGACGAAGACGAGCTCCGTGTACGCGAGCTGCCAGAGGAGGAAGTTCGAGATCCGCTGCTCGCCGGATGTGCGGATGAGGAGGTCCGGCTCGGGCATCCCGGGTGCGTAGAGCCGCGCCGCGATCGCGTTCTCGTCCACGTCGCGCGGCTCGGCGCCCTCCTCGACCAGCCGGCGCGCGGCCGCCACGATCTCGGCGCGGCCGCCGTAGTCGAACGCGATCCAGAGCTGGAGGCGCTCGTTCTCCGCCGTCTGCGCCTCGAGCTTGGCCATCTTCGCGCTGAGCTCGGGATCGGCGCGGTCGCGGCGCCCGATGAACCGCGTCCGCACGCCCTGGCGGGCCAGGTCCGGGAGCTCGCGCTCGATCGTCTCGACGAAGAGGCCCATCAGGGCCTCCACTTCGTCGGACGGTCGCGACCAGTTCTCCGTGGAGAACGCGTACACGCAGAGGGACTCGACGCCGAGGTCGATCGCCGCCTCGACCGTGCGCCGGAGCGCGCGCGTCCCGGCCCGGTGGCCCGCGACGACGGGGAGCCGCCGGTTCCGCGCCCAGCGGCCGTTCCCGTCCATGATGATCGCGACCGAGCGGGCGACGTCGGGGAGCTCACGCTCAGCGAGCGGCCGGATCGAGCGGAAGGTCCGGAGCTTGGTGAGGAGGTTCAACCCTCTAGTGCGCCGGCCGGGGGCACTTAGACCTCCAGGATCTCTTCCTCTTTGCGCTTGAGAAGCTCGTCGATCCGCGTGACGTGCTCGTTCGTCAGCTTCTGGACGCGTTCCTCGGCGCGCCGCTCCTCGTCGTCGCCGACCTCCCCGTCCCGGACGAGCTCCTTGAGGTCGTGCATGACGTCGCGTCGGACGTTTCGCACCGCCACGCGGCCCTCCTCCGCCAGGTGGCGGACGACCTTGACGAGCTCCTTGCGCCGCTCCTCGGTGAGCTGCGGGATCGGGAGGCGGATGATGCGGCCGTCGTTCGACGGCGTGAGCCCGAGGTCCGACTCCTGGATCGCGCGCTCGATCGACTTGAGCGTGCTCGGGTCGAACGGCTGGATCGTGAGCAGTCGCGGCTCCGGGACGTTGATCGTTGCAAGCTGCTTGAGCGGCGTCCGCTGACCGTAGTAGTCGACGTGGATCCGGTCGAGCAGCCCGGCGGAGGCGCGGCCCGTGCGCACCGTGTTGAACTCGTGCACGGTCGCGTCCACGGACTTGTCCATCCGGCGCTTCGCGTCGTCGATGAGCTCCTCGATCACGTCTCGCTCTGCGGCGTCGAGATGATCGTGCCGACGCGCTCGCCAGCCACCACGCGCTCGATGTTGCGCTCGTCGTCGAGCCCGAAGACGTGGATCGGAAGGTTGTTGTCCATGCAGAGAGAGAGCGCGGTCACGTCCATCACCTTGAGGCCTCGCTCGATCGCCTCGAGGTGGGTGAGCTCCGGGAGGAGCGCGGCGTTCGGGTCGAGCCGGGGATCGCCGTCGTAGACGCCGTCGACCGCGTTCTTCCCCATCAGGATCGCGTCCGCGCCGATCTCGAGGGCGCGCAGCGCCGCCGCCGTGTCCGTCGTGAAGAACGGATTGCCCGTCCCCGCCGCGAAGATCACCACTCGTCCCTTCTGAAGGTGGCGAATCGCGCGCCGGCGGATGTACGGCTCAGCCACCTCGCTCACGGTGAGGGCCGAGAGAACACGCGTAACGACCTCGAGCCGCTCGAGCGCGTCCTGGAGTGCGAGGCAGTTGAGGAGGGTGGCGAGCATGCCCGCGTAGTCGGCGGTCGCCCGGTCCATCCCCTCGGCGGCCGCGTCCATCCCTCGATAGATGTTCCCGGCGCCGACGACGACGGCGATCTCGACGCCGCGCCCCCGGACGGCCTTCACCTCGCGGGCGATCGTCTCGAGCCGCTCGGGATCGACGCCGAACTCCTGCCGCCCGAGGAGCGCCTCGCCCGACAGCTTGAGGAGGACGCGGCGGAAGGCGGCGCCCTCGCTGCGCGCCGGCGCGGCGCGGGGCTTCGTCTGCGCGCTCATTCCGCCAGTGAGAAGCGCACGAACTCGCGCACCTCCGCCCCGCTCTCCGCGAGCACCTGGCCGACGGTCTTCGAGTCGTCGTGGATCCACGGCTCGTCGGTGAGCACCGATTCGGCGAAGAACCGCTTGGCGAGCATCCCTTCGATGATCTGCGGCCGGATGTGCTCCGGCTTCGCGCCGACCTCGGGAAGCTTCTCGTAGATCGCCCGCTCGCGCTCGACCTCGTCGGCGGGAACCTCGTCGCGCGTCGTGTATCGCGGGTTCGCGAACGAGATGTGCATCGCGAGGAGGCGGGCGAGCTCCGGGTCGGCCTTCGCGCGAACGACGACGCCGATCTTCTCCGCGGGCCGGTGTACGTACGCCGAGACGACCTCGCCCGCGGCGGCTTCGACGCGCGCCGCTCCCCGGACGACGACGTTCTCGCCGATCTTCGCGATCAGCTGCGTGCGCTCGTCCTCGAGGTTCTCGACCGCCTCGGGTCCCCCCGCCTCCACGGCCTCTAGCAGGCTCTGGACGAACGCGAGGAACTCGTCGTTCTTCGAGACCGGCTCTGTCTCGCAGCCGACCGCGACCATGGCCGCGCGCGAGTCCGCGATGCGGGCGAGCACCTTCCCTTCCTTCGCCTCGCGGCCCGCTCGCTTCTGCGCCGCCGCGATTCCACGCTCGCGGAGGAGCTGGGTCGCCTGCTCGAGGTCGCCGTCGGCCTCCTCGAGAGCGCGCTTGCAGTCCATCATCCCCGCGCCGGTGAGGTCGCGGAGCTCCTTCACGGTGGTGGCCGGAACCGTGCTCACTCGGCCGGCACCTCCTCGGGCTCTACCGCCGGCTCTTCCTCGATCGGGGCTTCGGCGGCCGGCTCCTCGTCCGGGCGACCGTTCGCGCGCGCCATCTCGCTCTCCGAGACCCGCGCACGGCCGTCAGCGATCGCATCGGCGATCGCCTGCATGACGAGGCTGCACGAGCGGATCGCGTCGTCGTTTCCCGGAACGACGTAGTCGGCGTCGTCGGGGTCGCAGTTCGTGTCCACGAGCGCGACGACCGGGATCCCGAGCCTGCGAGCCTCGCGCACGGCCAGCTGCTCCTTGCGGAGGTCGACGATGAAGATCGCGTCGGGCACCTTGTCCATCGGGAGGACGCCGCCGAGGTTCGTCTCGAGCTTCTCGAGCTCGGCGAGCATCTGGATCCGCTCCTTCGCCGGGAGGAGCTCGAGCTGGC
Organism: Gaiellaceae bacterium; assembly: GCA_035947475.1. Lineage (GTDB taxonomy): Bacteria > Actinomycetota > Thermoleophilia > Gaiellales > Gaiellaceae > DASZKB01. The sequence goes on from DASZKB010000232.1 coordinate 8,623, forward strand.
CCTCGTCGCGCAGGCGGCGAAGCTCGTGTAGGCGCTCGATGCGCTCCGAGATCGTCCGCCAGTTCGTGAGGAGCCCGCCGAGCCAGCGATGGTTCACGTAGGGCATCCCGACGCGGGTCGCGTGCTCCTCGATCGCGTCCTGGCACTGCTTCTTCGTCCCGACGAAGAGGATCGTGCCGCCGCGCGCGGCCACGTTCCGGACGAAGGCGTACGCCTGCTCGAGCAGCGCCAGGGTCTGCTGCAGGTCGATGATGTAGATGCCACCGCGCTCGGCGAAGAGAAAGCGGCGCATCTTCGGGTTCCAGCGGCGCGTCTGGTGGCCGAAGTGAACTCCGGCCTCCAGGAGCTCGCGCATCGTCACGACAGGCACAGATTTCCTCCTCGGTTAGAGAGTACTTCCGGCGACCGGCGGATGGGACCGGAGCTCGAGGCTCCGGCACCGCCACCCGCGCCCTGCGCCGCCGGGTCGGGGTCGTAGCGCGTGCATTCTAGCCGGAGCCCCGCGCGCGCCCGAGCGCTGCGAGGAGGTCGGCCGGGAGCGGCGACTCGACCTCGATGCGCTCGCCCGTGAACGGGTGGTCGAACGACACGCGCGCCGCGTGGAGGAACTGACGCTCCAGGCCCAGGTCGCCGGCGACGCCGTAGA
>DASZKB010000233.1:0-2926 GCA_035947475.1 Gaiellaceae bacterium
GGAGAGCGGCTGCTCCTCGTAGATCCGGAGCATGAACTGGACGTTGAAGCGCCAGAAGTCGACGAGCTCGCAGGCCGCGTCGATCTCCGCCTGGTGCGCGGTCTTCGACTGGCCGAGCATCGTCGCGGCGCTGAGCGTGTCGCGCCACGGTCCGGCTAGGAGCTCGGCCGCGCGGAGGAAGACGGCCGCGCGGTCCTCCCACGGCGTCCGGTGCCATTCCTCCCAGACGTCCGCGGAGGCGCGGATCGCCCGCTCCACCTCGCCCGGCCCGCCTTTGTGGACGTCGGCGAGCACGTGGCTCTTGCGGTGCGGCATGACGGCCTCGAACGTGTCGCCGGTGCGGACGTCGTCGCCGCCGATCACGCACGGGATCTCGATCCGCTCGCCCTTCATGTCGCCGAGCCGGCGTTCCAGGCTGTCGCGCTCCGGGGAGCCGGGCGCGTACGAGCGCACCGGCTCGTTGGCCGGGAAGGGCGGTCGGAAGATCCCCGGCGCGCTCATCCGGGGATGATTCTAGGGTGCGCGGCATGCGTACGAGCACCGTCGCCTACGAAGTCGAAGGGTGGGGGGTCGGAAAGATCTGGCTCGACGGCGACCGCCTCCTCCACCACGAGCTGCCGAGGGCTGGTGACGAGCGCGCCGCGGGCGGCCACCCGCTCGCCGAGCGGTTGCAGGCCTACTTCGCGGGCGCAGACGACTCGTTCGCGGACGTCGCGCTCGACCTCGAGGGTGAGTCGCCCTTCCAGCGGGCCGTCGCCGACGCGCTCAGGTCGGTCCCGCGCGGCGAGACGGTCACGTACGGCGAGCTCGCCGCCCTCGCCGGCTATCCGAACGCCCACCGCGCCGCCGGGACGGTGTGCGCGCGGAACCGCTTCCCGATCTTCGTTCCATGCCATCGGGTCACCGCCGCCAACGGCCTCGGGCGGTTCGGGGAGCTCGGCACGGGGTACAAGCAGCGCCTGCTCGCGCTCGAGCGCAGTCAGTAGAGCCGTCTGCCAAGAAAAGAAGAGCGGGCCGGAGGGGAAGCTCCGAGGACGACCTCCCCCTCCGGTTGAACCAAGCTCAATACCCGTGGCGCCGAACGGGGTCTGAATCCGGCACCGGACGAGCTCGGACCCGCCTCTGCCAGTATTACTCATCGACTCGGGGCTGTCGAGCGAATACCCCCTCTCGATAGAATCGCCCGCCCCGAGCGCGTGTAGAGGAGGCGAGACCGGATGAGCGTGCGAGTCGGAATCAACGGGTTCGGCCGCATCGGGCGGAACTTCTTCAGGGCCCATCTCCAGCGGGGAGGCGACTTCGAGGTCGTCGCCGTGAACGACGTCGCCGACGCCAAGACGATGGCGCACCTGCTCGAGTACGACTCCGTCCTCGGGCGCCTGGACGGCGTGGCAGCCCAGGACGGGAAGATCACCGTACGCGAGCACGAGCTCCAGGTTCTGTCGGAGAAGGACCCCGCCAACCTGCCGTGGGGGGAACTCGGCGTCGAGATCGCGATCGAGTCGACCGGGCTCTTCACCGACCGCGAGAAGGCGCAAGCGCACCTCGACGCGGGAGCGAAGAAGGTCGTCATCTCCGCACCCGCGACCGACCCCGACGTCACGATCGTCCTCGGCGTCAACGGCGACGACTACGACGCCGGCGCGCACCGCATCGTCTCGAACGCCTCGTGCACCACCAACTGCGTCGCTCCGATGGCGAAGATCCTCCACGACGCGTTCACGATCGAGCAGGGCTTCATGACCACCGTCCACGCGTACACGAACGACCAGCGGATCCTCGATCTCCCGCACAAAGACCTGCGCCGCGCGCGAGCGGCCGCGATCAACGTCATCCCGACGTCGACCGGCGCCGCGAAGGCGATCGGCCTCGTGATGCCGGACCTCAAGGGCAAGGTGGACGGGATGGCCATGCGGGCCCCGGTCCCCGACGGGTCGGTCGTCGACCTGGTCGTCCGGCTCTCGCGCGAGACGAGCGTCGAGGAGGTGAACGAGGCGTTCCGGCGCGTCGCCGACACGGGGCCGTTCGAGGGGATCGTCCAGTACACCGACGAGCCGATCGTGTCGCAGGACGTCGTCGGGTCCTCGTACTCGTGCATCTTCGACAGCCAGCTCACGATGGCGAACGGCTCGCTCGTCAAGGTCTTCGGCTGGTACGACAACGAGTGGGGCTACAGCTGTCGGCTGGTCGACTTCGTCGACCTGATGGCCCGAACGCTCGCGCCGCAGCCGGCCGGCGTGGCCTAGCGGCCCTTTGCTGGCGGGCCGCTCGGAGCGCTGATGCGCAGGCCGCGCTCCGTCCGCGACGCGGACCTCGCGGGGAAGCGGGTCCTCGTCCGCGTCGACTTCAACGTGCCGCTCGAGGACGGCCGCGTCGCCGACGACACGCGCATCCGAGCCGCTCTCCCCACCATCGAGCTCCTGCTCGAGCGCGGCGCGGCCGAGGTGGTCCTTAGCTCGCACCTCGGCCGCCCGCAGAGGCCCGACGCGGCGCTTTCTCTGCAGCCGGTGGAGGTGCGCCTGCGTGAGCTCTTGCGCGGCGACGGCAAGATCCGGCTGCTCGAGAACACGCGCTTCCATCCCGGCGAGACGAAGAACGACCCCGCGTACGCGCAGGAGCTCGCCTCGCTGGCCGACCTCTACGTGAACGACGCGTTCGGCGCAGCTCATCGCGCCCACGGCTCGACGGAGGGGGTTGCGCGGCTTCTTCCCGCCTACGCCGGGCTCCTCCTCGAGCGGGAGCTCGAGGAGCTCGGCTCGCTGCTCGTCGGGCCGGAGCGGCCGTTCGTCGCCGTGCTCGGCGGCGCCAAGGTGGAGGACAAGATCGGCGTTCTGCAATCGCTCTCAGCGCGCGCCGACACGGTTCTCGTGGGGGGAAAGATGGCGGAGGAGCTGCGCACAAGCGCCGAGAGCGCGCTCGTTGAGAA
>DASZKB010000234.1:0-5818 GCA_035947475.1 Gaiellaceae bacterium
TGCGCGACAGGCGTGGCCGCAGGAGGAACTCCTCCTTCATAACCTCGTGCCAGAGCGCGTCGACCTCGGCGCTCTTGGTGAAGAAGCGGTGGCCGCCGAGGTCGAACCGGTAGCCGTCGCGCTCCACCGTCTTCGCGAGACCGCCGACCTGCGACTCGCTCTCGAGGACGACCACTTCGCGCCCCTCCTTCGCCAGGAGGTAGCCCGCGGTCAGGCCGGCGGGGCCGGCGCCGAGGACGAGGTCCGGCCTCTCCTGCTGCGTACGTTCGTCGCCCGTCTCTATCCCCTCCGCGTCGTCCTCGCCGCCGAGCTCGTCTTCTCGTAGACGACGGCGCGGACCTCGATGGAGGCCACTCTATCGAGGACCGAACGCGGCACTGCGTCTAAGCGCCGGAACCGCCGGTCCTGCCCGAGCGCGCGTCCCCACTCGACCGACCGATCCCTGATGGTCGCGATCCAGGGGGCCGCGTCCTGGTCGGCGTCGCGGACGATCGGCCGGACGAGCACGACCCGCCTCCCGTTCGGAAGGCCGTCGAGCAGGGGAACGAGCGTCCTCTCCGGGCGCGCCGCCCGGAGGCGAGCGAGCGCGTTTCGCCAGTCCATGACCCTCGGGTCGCGAACGGGACCGAGCGGGGTCGCGTACGCGAGCTGCGGGCCCAGGTAGTAGCGAAGCGCAGGGATCTGGTCCGGCTGAGTGGCGATCACGGTGTCGCCCGGCTCGAGCGTGGGCGCGATCTGGGCGGCGACGTCCTGGACGTTGCTCTTCTTCTCGGGGCCCGTGTGGGTGACCCAGATGACGAGGACGAGCGCGAGGGCGACGGCGCCGAGGCGGCCGGCCCGCGCCATCCCCGCAGCGGCGAGGAGCACGAGGGGGCCGAGCAGGAGGCCGAGGTAGCGGTTCGCCCAGGCCGGCTCGATCTGCGACGAGATCCAGGCCGAGACGAGCGCGGCGACGCCGAAGACGATGGTCGCGAGGACCGCCTTCCGCTCCGGGCTGTCCCCTGCGCGGATGATGGCGGCGACTCCGACGCCGCCGGCGAGGAGAAGCGCCATTGCGGCGCTGTCGCTCGAGACGAGCGCGACCGGCGCGACGAGCAGCCGCGCGAGGGACGGCGTCTTAGACCACGGCGCCCCCGTGTGGAGCGCGTGGTAGACGAACATCGGGATCCACGGGGCGAAGACGAGCGCGGCGGCGCCGAACGCGACGATCGCGTCGCGGACCTCGAGCCGGCGCTCGCGTGACTGCTGGATCACGAAGAGAAGAGCGGCGCCTGCCCCGACTGCGAAGAAGAAGGCCCAGTAGTGGGTGTAAAGGAGAACGGCGAGAACGACGCCGAAGAGGACGACGTAGCGCCGCCTTCCGAAGACGAACGCGTGGAGGAACGCACCTGTCCCGACGATGCTCAGGAGGGCGACGAGCGAGTACATGCGCGTTTCCTGGCCGTAGGAGGTGAGGTACGGGATCACGGCGGCGAGCGCCGCCGCCACCCAGCCGACGCGGCGATCGAACACGGTGCGCGCGGCCCAGTACGCCGCCGGGATCGCGAGCAGGGCGAAGATGAGCGACAGAACGTGAGTCGCGGTCTCGCCGGAGCCGAAGAGCCTGATCCAGAAGTGGAGGAGGACGTAGTAGAGCGGCGGAGACCCGTCCTGGCGCAGCACCTCGGGGATCTCCGTGAGCGCGTGCGACGCGATGCCGACCGAGAGCGCCTCGTCGATCCAGAAGCCGGTGTCGAGCCGGCGCGTGCGAAGCACGAGCGACCCGGCGAGAAGCGCGCCGAGGAACGCGACCGTAGCCGCCGTCCCTCCGATCGGGAGCGCGCGCGCGTGCGAAGCGTGCCTCCGGGGAACGGCGACGGACACGCCCCCGGAATCTACTCGTGCGAGATCGCTCACGAGTCGGTTAGTCCTCCGGGAGCGGGCACGTCGCGAATACTTCCCACTCTCCCGCGCGGGCAACCGCGGGAACGTTCGCGAGCGCCGACTTGGGGGGTGCGGCGCCGGTGCCCGGCCTGGTGGGCGCGCGAAAGACGATCGCCTCGGCCTCGGGCTCGAGGCCCACGGTGCCCGTGTGGACGCGGAGATGCCACGCGAGAGCCGGCACGTGGAAGGGTCCGGTCACGGGGCGGCCGCAGTCGGCGACGCCCGCGCCGTCCGCCGCGCTGACCGCCCGGCCGAGATCGTGGTAGAGGCGGCCCTCGTAGGTGACCTCATCGAGGTCCGTCCGAATGAGCCCGACGTGCAGAGCCGCCGAGGCGCCGAGCGCCGCCGCCGCGAGCGCGCCGACGGCGACGGCTTGCCGGCCACCCGCCCTCCGCGCGAGCTCGCCGATCGTCGCGGCACCCGCCACCGCCATGAGCGCCGCCGGAAGAAGGAGGTACCGAAGGTTGCCCGAGTACCCGGCCTCGGTCATGAGGGCGACGAGACCGACGAACGCCACGACCCCGAGCGCGAGCGCGAGGATCGGCGGGAAACGCCGGTTCGCGCGCCACGTCAGGACGCCGAGCGCAAGCGCGGCCGCGAAGGCGGCGACAACGGCGACCGGCGGGATCGAGACCGCGCGCGACGCCACCTCGAAGGCCGGCCGGTCGGCGAACGCTGGGCTTCCCGGGGTGGGGTCCTGCGCGCGCTCGGACGAGCGCAGTAGCTCGCCCGTGGCGACGAGATCGGGGACGAACCAGAGGATGGGGAGGACGAGCACGCTGGCCGCCGCAAGGGCGCGCAGGCGCGGCTCCTTGAGCCAGAGAAAGACGGCGTAGAGCCCGAGGAACGGCCAGACCTCCGGGCGCAGAAGGGCGGCGCCGAACGCGGCCGCAAGCGCCTGGCCGCGCGACCCGTCCAGGTGGCGGTCGATCGCGAGGAGAACGAACGCGACGAGGAGACCCTCCGAGTTCCCGAGCGCGCCGTGCCGGATCCAACCCTCCGTGAAGACGAGTCCGAACGCGGCCGCCGCCCCTGCGAGGACGCCGACGCGGCCGCCGCCGGCGAGGCGGCTCGCCAGGCGGTACGTCATGACGACCGCGAGGATCGCGCCCGCCCGCGCGACCACCAGCCAAAGCGGCGGGGCGGCATCGCCGAAGACGGCGAAGACGGTCGTGAAGAGGACGGGAAACGGCTTCCACGAGGGGCCGTAGCGCGTGTCGAGGTCGAGCTCGGTGATCTCGCGCCCCCAGACGAGCCACGCCCACGGGTCGTACGTCGGGCTGGACGGGAGGACGAGCGACAGCACGGCCACTCCCAGGCAGCCGGCGAGGAGCAGCGAGAAGCGGCGCAAGTTCCGGTTCTAGCTCAGGCGCGCATCGCCTCGAGGCGGGCGTCGCGGTAGCGCGACCAGCCGCCGTACCGGGCGATGAGGACGACGAGCCCGACCACGGTGATCGGGACGAAGAGGACGAAGCGAAGAAGAAGGAGATACGTCACCACGAGGTATCCGGGCCCCCCGATCGACTTCGCCGCGAAGACGACCGCGGCGTCGAAGGTGCCGAGGTAGCCGGGAGCCGCCGGGACCATCGCGAAGAGGTTCGTGAAGGCGACCACATACGCCGCCTCTAACGGGCCCATCTCGAGGCCGACGGCGCGCGCGACCGCGAGGTACACGCTGCCCTCGAGCGCCCAGATCGCGAGCGAGAGCAAGAGGAGCGCGGCGCCGTGCGCGCTCAGAAGGTCCCGGCTTGCCGCCGCAAGGGGACGCATGAACTCGCGGGCGCGCCGAACAAGGTCGCCGCGGCGAAGCGCGACCACGGCGGCCACGGCGACCGCGAGCGCGAACGCGCCGGCGGCCGCCACGAGGAAGAGAACGCCCGGGACCGGAACGCCGCGCAGAAAACCGTAGGCCAGCGCGAGGAACATGAGCCCGAGCGCGACGACGTCGAGGACCCGCTCGGCGACCACCGTGCCGACTGCGCTCCGCTTCCCGGTCCCGGTGGCCGGGACGAGGAGAAGGGCGCGCAGAAGGTCTCCGCTTCGCGCCGGGAGCACGTTGTTCGCCATGTAGCCGACCGTCGTGAGCCCGTACGCGTCGCCGCGGCGGGCGCCGACGCCGCTTCGCCGCAGGATCCGGTACCACCGCTCCGCCCGCGCGGCGGTCGCCGCTGCATAGAGCCCGCCCGCGGCGAGCAGCGCGGCGACCGCGTCGCCCGTCTCGGGAAGGGAGGGCCGGTCCTGGCGCGACGCCCACCAGACGACGGCGGTGAGGGAGACCAGCGAGATCGCGCCCTGGAGCACTGCAATGCGGCGGGTGACCACGGGCAGCGGTAGCCTAACCCTGCCTCCAAGCCCCTTCGGTTAAGCGCAGATGAAGCTGATCGTCCAGATTCCGTGCCTGAACGAGGCGGAGACGCTTCCCCGGACGCTCGCCGAGCTTCCTCGCGAAGTCGAGGGCTTCGACACGGTCGAGTGGCTCGTCGTGGACGACGGCTCGACCGACGGGACGGCCGACGTCGCGCGCGAGTGCGGCGCCGACCACGTCGTCCGGCTGAACACGAACAAGGGCCTCGCCGTCGCGTTCCAGGCGGGCCTCGACGCGGCGCTCAAGCTCGGCGCCGACGTGATCGTGAACACGGATGCCGACAACCAGTACCGGGCGAGCGACATCCCGCGCCTCGTCGCCCCGATCCTCGCGCGGGAGGCCGATCTGGTGGTCGGGGTCCGGCCGGTGCGCGACATCGAAGACTTCTCGCGCCTCAAGAAGGTGCTCCAGCGCTGGGGCTCGTGGGTCGTCCGGCAGGCGTCGGACACGAGCGTTCCCGATACGACGTCAGGGTTTCGCGCCTACAACCGCGAGGCCGCGCTCCGCCTCCACGTCGTCTCCCGCTTCACGTACACGGTGGAGACGCTGATCCAGGCCGGCAAGAGCGATCTCGCGGTCGCGCACGTCCCGATCCTGACGAACCGGAAGACCCGCGAGTCGCGCCTCTTCACCTCGCTCGCCCAGTACGTCGCCCGGTCGATGGGGACGATCCTGCGGGTCTACGCGATGTACGAGCCGCTGCGGGTCTTCCTCTGGCTCGCGGCCGTCTTCGGCGCGGTCGGGATCGCGCTCTTCGTCCGCTTCACCTGGTTCTACCTGACCACGCCCGGCCCGACGGGGCACGTGCAATCGCTCATCGTGGGGGCTGCCTTCCTCGTCCTCTCTCTCCAGCTCGCCGTGCTCGGCATCCTCGCCGACCTCCTCCGCAGCAACCGCCTCATCGCGGAGGACACGCTCGAACGCGTCCGCAGGATGGAGCTCGAGCTCGGCGTGCGGCCCGACCGCCTCGCCGGCGACCTCGTCGACGCCCGTGACTGAGGCCACCGGCCTCTCGGACCTCCAGGGGCCGGCCGGGAACACCTACGACAAGTACGGGACGCGCAACCCGGTTGCGCGCTACCTCGTGGAGCGGTTCCTCCGCGCGGTCGACGAGGCGGTCGGCGAGCTCTCGCCGAGATCGGTCCTCGACGCTGGCTGCGGCGAGGGGACGGTCACCGAGCGAATCGCGCGCCGGCTTCCCGACGCCTCCGTCGTCGGCCTCGACGTCGGCGATCCCGGCCTCCTCGCCCAGTGGGGCGAGCGAGCGGGTGGGAACCTCACGTTTCACGCGGGCTCCGCGTACTCGCTTCCGTACGCCGACGGCGCTTTCGAGCTTGCGTGCGCGCTCGAGGTCCTCGAGCATCTCGAGCGGCCGGCGGCGGGCCTCGACGAGCTCGCCCGCGTGTCGTCGCGCGCGCTCGTCGTGAGCGTGCCGCGCGAGCCCCTCTGGCGGGTTCTCAACGTCGCGTCGGGGCGGTACGTCCGCGCGCGCGGGAACACGCCGGGGCACGTGAACCACTGGTCGCGCCG
>DASZKB010000235.1:0-2879 GCA_035947475.1 Gaiellaceae bacterium
CGCGGACGTGGCCACCCGGCCGGAAGAGCCCGAGCCGCGCTCGCGGGAGCGCAGCGACCCACGGCTCGAGCGCCTCGGCAAGCTCGAGCGCCGACGGGCGGTCCTCGGGCCGCTTCGCGAGGCAGGAGAGGACGGCATCGGCCAGCGGCCCCGCCACGTCGTCCGGCAGGCGAGCGGGCTCGACGACAAGCTGCGGAAAGCGCTCCTCGAGGGTCGCCGACGCCGGCTCAGCCGGAGGCGGGAACGGAACCCTGCGAGCGAGAGCCTCGTAGAGCGAGGCGCCGAGCCCCCAGACGTCGCTGGAAGGGCCGATCTCGTCGAACCGGTCGGGGTCGCACTGCTCGGGCGCCATGTAAGCGTCCGTGCCGATTGGCTCTCGGATGTCGGCGATCTCGTCCCTCCACGTGGCGACGCTCAGGTCTACGAGTCGCGGGGAAGCCGACATGACGATGTTGCGCGGCTTGACGTCGAGATGCGCGATCCCGCGGGTGCGCATGTAGTGGAGCGCGGAGCAGATCTCCAGCGCGAGCGCCAGGAGTTGCTCCGTGACGACCCCGTGCTTCCGAATCAGCGTCGAGAGCCTCGGCCCGTCCAGGTACTCGAGCACGAGATGCGGGCGCTCGCCGTCCAGAACGGCGCCGAACGAGCGGACTATGACCGGGTGGGATAGCGCTGCGAGCGCCCGCATCTCGCGTCGCAGGGCGGCCGTCGCACGCGGTTCGCGGACGAGATGCGGCCGCAGGATCTTCGCGACGACGAGCGCGTAGAGGTCGTCGTCCCAGGCGAGGTAAGCCTCGTAGCGCCGGCCGCCGCCGAGAAGCCGCACGGCGTGGCGGCCCGCGCAGATCTCGCTTCCCTCGGCGAACTCCCATGTCTCCCCAGGCACGGCCCTCCGGACGCTACGGGCCGGTCGTGAGCCCGCGATAAGACGACGATGAGAACGCTCTTAGCTCCGGCGGTTCATGAGAACGTTCTCATCCTCGTCTCATGCTCGGCTCGCTCGGGTCGTCGATCATGGAGGCGTGCCGGACGTGACGGAGACGGTCGCGACGGAGAGCGCTGAACGGCCGGTTCGCGCCGACGCGCGCGACGCGCGCGATTCGACCTCGAAGCGCCTGCGCGCCGTGCCCGTAAGCCTCACGACGAGGATCCTCGTCGCCTTCGTCGGGTTCCTGGCGATCACGATCGCCGGGTCAGTCCTCGTCACGCGACAGGTCCTCCTCCTCCGCCTCGACGAGCGAATCGATCGCGAGCTCGTCCAGGAGGCGAACGAGCTCCGCCGCGTCGCCGGCGGCGGCGATCCCGCCACGGGCCGGCCCCTCGGCCAGCGCGTGCGGCGCGTCTTCCAGGTGTATCTCCGGCGGAACGTCCCGTCGTCGAACGAGGCGCTGATCACGTTCGTCGATGGGCGCCCTTACCTCCGAAGCCGCCCGCGTCTCCCGTACCGGCTCGACCGAGACCCAGCGCTCGTCGCGCGCTGGGGCAGGATCGAGGACACGGAGCGAGGCGCCGTCCAGACGCCGGCAGGCCGGGTGGAGTATCTCGCCGTTCCCGTCCGCTCCGGGAACCGGACGGGCGGCGTCTTCGTCGCGGCGATCTTCCGCGACCTCGAGAAGGCGGAGGTCGACTCGGCCGTCCGCGCGGAGGGCGCCGTCGGGCTCGCCGTCCTCATCCTCGGCTCGCTTCTCGCCTGGCGGATCGCCCGGCGTATCGTCGAGCCCGTCGCTTCGCTGACCCGGACGGCGCGGGAGATCCCCGAGACCGATCTAGACCGCCGCATTCCGGTTGAGACGCGCGACGAGGTCGGTCAGCTGGCGTCGACCTTCAACGAGATGCTCGACCGGCTCGAACGCGCCTTCGAGTCTCAGCGTCGCTTCGCCGACGACGCGGGCCACGAGCTCAGGACGCCGCTCACGATCGCGCGCGGGCACCTCGAGCTCCTCGACGACGACCCAGCCGAACGCAGGCGGACCGTCGAGCTTGTCCTGGACGAGCTCGACCGGATGCGGCGGATCGTCGACGACCTCCTCCTCCTCGCAAAGCACGAGCAGTCCGACTTCCTCGATCTCGAGACCGTGGAGGTCGGCGCGCTTACGGACGAGCTCCATGCCAAGGTGACGGCGCTCGCGCCGCGCGACTGGGTCGTCGCGAACCGCGGGCGCGGCGTCATCGTCGCCGACCGCCAGCGCCTCACGCAGGCGATCGTTCAGCTCGCGCAGAACGCGGCCGGCGTGACGAGCGAGGGCGACCGGATCGAGTTGGGATCGGCGGTCGCAAACGGCCAGGCACGGATCTGGATTCGAGATCGCGGCCCCGGGATTCCGTACGGCGACCAGGAGCGCATCTTCGAGCGGTTCCGCCGAGGCGGCGACCAGCGCCGTTCGGAGGGAGCCGGCCTCGGTCTCGCGATCGTGAAGGCGATCGCCGAGGCGCACCACGGACGCGTCGAGGTGGCGAGCCGGCCGGGCGAGGGGGCGACCTTTACGCTCGTCGTGCCCGTCGACCAGCCGCAAGACGGGGACGAGCGACCGTGAGTCGGATCCTGATGGCCGAGGACGAGGCGCGGATCGCGTCGTTCGTCGAGAAAGGCCTCCGCGCGAACGGGTTTGCGACCGAGGTCGCCGCCGACGGCGACACCGCGTACGCGCTCGCGCGAACCGGCCGCTTCGACCTTCTCATCCTCGACCTCGCGCTCCCCGGCCTCGACGGCCTCCGAGTGCTGCGCGCCCTCCGCGAGGAGGGGCACGACCTTCCCGTCATCATCCTGACCGCGAGCGACACGGTGCGCGACGTGGTCACAGGCCTCGAGGGTGGCGCCGACGACTACATCACGAAGCCGTTTCGGTTCGAGGAGCTCCTCGCGCGAGTTCGCGTTCGCC
>DASZKB010000236.1:0-5147 GCA_035947475.1 Gaiellaceae bacterium
GAGATCGATGAGAGCACCGAGCGGTCGCTCTACACGCACTACGGTCTCAGCTACTCGGAGCGGCGTTCCGGCAGCACGCTCCCGGAGGGCGGCCCGGGCATGACGGGCGAGCGCCCCGGGACCATGGGCACCGGCGACGAGGCGGACGTCCGCGGACGGAGCGACGTCCAAGGCGAGACGGATGTCCAGGGAGAGGGCGCGGTCACGCGCCACGAGGAGGAGCTTCGCGTCGGCACGCAGGACGTCGAGGCGGGACGCGCGCGGGTTCGCAAGTGGGTCGAGACCGAGCCCGAGCAGGTCGACGTCGCGCTTCGGCGTGAGACGGCGCGCGTGACGCGCGAGCCCGTCGACCGCCCAGCGGGCGACGTCGAGATCGGTGAAGAGGAGATCGACGTGCCGCTTCGCGGCGAGGAGGCCGTCGTCGAGAAGGAGACGGTCGCGAAGGAGCGCGTCGGCCTCGAGAAGGACGTCGAGACGCAGCGCGAGACCGTCGGCGGCGAGGTCCGCAAGGAGCAGATCGACGTCGAAGGGGACGTCGACCGGCGGTAGCACCGGCACGAGCGAGGGGCGGCGGCGAGCCGCCCCTCGCCGTCCTCCATGAGTGAGCGCAAAGACATCGTCCGGCACGAGGAGGAGCTCCGGCTCGGCACGCGGGTCGACGAGGTCGGTGCCGTGCGAGCGCGCAAGGAGGTCGCGACGGAGCGGGTCGAGCAGACCGTCCCGCGCGAGGTCGAGCACGTCGACGACCTCGAGCGCGTCCCGGCGGGGGACGAGGACTCCGGCGAGGTGGAGACGCTTCCCGACGGGTCGATCTCGATCCCCGTCTTCGAGGAGGAGCTCGTTGTGACGAAGCGCCTGGTCGTGCGGGAGCGCGTGGTCGTCCGCAAGCGGACGGAGGTGGAGGAGCGCCGCGTCGAGGCCGAGCTTCGCAAGGAGCGCGTCGAGGTCGAGTCGACCGGCGACGCGAAGGTTGAGGAGGACCCCTCGGCCTAGAGCGGCGGCGCGGTCGTGCCCGGGGTCTCGGCGGGCCCCGACGGCGGCTCCTCTGCCTCCTGCTTCTCGACTGGCCCGACGCTCGCGTGGCCGACCGAAGCGGCGACCGGCTCGCCGCCCGCCTCGACCGTCTCGAAGTCGTCGCGCCGGAGCGCGCGCATCACGACCGCGACCGCGGCGGCGATGAGCGCGAAGAAGGCCAGACGCCGCATCGCCGGGAGTCTTCCACAGTCAGTGCGTCTGTGCGGCGAGGACGTCGGGCTCGTCGACCCAGTCACGGGTCAGGTAGAGCCAGAACGCGAGTCCCGCGTAGCGGCCGTAGCGACGGAACCGGCGCGCGATCGCAGCATCGGTCGCCGTCCGCCCACGCAGGCGCGCGTACTTCGGCCGCGTCCACGAGTCGAGGACGAGCCGCGAGTAGCGGCCGAGGAGCATCATCACGTGCGCGGCGGCGTAAGGCCCGACGCCCGGAAGCGCGAGCAGGCGCGCGTAGACCTCGTCGTCGGTGAGCTCGGCCGGGGTGGCGCGCGCGAGCTCCTCGAGCGGGACGGTGCCGTCCGCGACCGACGCGGCGAGGTTCTTCAGGTAGCGGCCGCGGTAGCCGGCGCGGACGACGTCGCGGTAGAAGTCGTCCCCCGCCTGGGCCATCGCCTCGGGAGTCGGGAACGCGCGCCCGTACGGCCCCTCGGCCGGGGCGCCCGGCGCGGGCTCGCCGAGATAGGTGACGAGCGCGCCCACCATCCGCTCGGTCGCCGACCAGGCGCAGTTCGTCGTGCAGATCGTCTTCACGACGTCCTCGAAGACCGTCGGGCCTCGGATCATCCGCCCGGCGCCGTCGACCGCCCACGCGAGCTCGGGATCGGCCGCCGCGAGCGCGTAGAACTCGGAGAGATCTTCGTCGAGGCGAAGGACGTGGCGGACGGCGGCGAGCAGCGGGGCGACGCTCTTCGCGGCCGGCGCGCGGCCGACCACGCGGACGTCGGCGTAGCCGGCTCGGCCCGGCGAGACGCGCACGGTTCGGGGCCGCCCTCCGTCCGGGGCGAGGGTGGTCTCGAACGAGCGCGCTTCCTCGTCGACGCGCATGGGCGGGAGGTCGGCGAGGCCGTGCGAGAGGAACGTCCGCCAGAGGTCGACCTTCTCGCCGCCGGCTCCCGCGAGCGGAAGCTCGGCGGCCCAGCTACTCACCGACGTACTTCCGCTCCCACGGCGAGACCGAATAGGCGGCTCCGGGCTGGCCGCCCACCGCGAGGACGGTCGTCCCGGCCTCGTGGGCAACCGCGGCCCGCGTGAGCGCCGGGTCGCGGACGAAGACGAAGGTGCCGGCGGGCGCGTCGATCTCCTCGTCGCCGACCTGGAACGCGGCGTGTCCGGTCGCGACGAAGAAGAGCTCCTCGTGGCGGGTGCCGCTGTCGTCGACCTCGGTGTGCTCCGGAACGACGTACTCGCCCGGCGCCCGCGCGACGTAAGCGGTCGTCCCGAAGGCGGCGATCCCGAAGTGGGGGCGGACCGCCTTCCACTCGGCCTCGCCCGGCTCGCTCGGCCGGTAGGGGCCGATCTCCGAGATGTGCGCGCTCGCGAACGGTGCCTCGGCCATCCCTCCCTAGACTATGCGGCGCATGGGGTCGCTTCCGGGAAAGCCGTCCTCGCTCTGGATCGACACGACGCCCGAGACGAGCTTTCCCTCGCTGTCGGGTGACGTCTCCGTCGACGTGGCCGTGATCGGGGGCGGAATCACCGGCATCACGGCCGCGACGCTTCTCAAGCGGGCCGGGAGGACGGTCGCCCTTGTCGAGTCGAAGCGCGTGATCCGCGGCGTGACGGGCTACACGACCGCCAAGGTGACCTCGAGCCACGGCGTCATCTACAAGGAGCTCGCGGCCCGCTTCGGCGACGAGACTGCGCGCGCCTACGGTGCGTCGCAGGAGGCCGCCCTGGCGCAGATCGCTCGCTTCGTCGCGGACGAGGGGATCGACTGCGAGTTCGCGCGCGCGAGCAACTACCTCTACGCCGAGTCGCTCCAGGATCGCGAGACGGTCGAGCAGGAAGCGGACGCGGCGGCTCGGCTCGGCCTTCCCGCCTCGTTCGTCGACGAGACGCCGCTTCCGTTCCCGGTCGCCGGCGCCGTGCGCTTCGAGAACCAGGCGGAGTTCCACCCGAGGAAGTACCTCCTCCACTTCGTGAACCAGCTTCCCGGCGACGGAAGCCACGTCTTCGAGGAGACCAGGGCGCTGAACGTCGACGACGGCGACGTGTGCCGCGTCGAGACCGACCGCGGCGTCGTCAGCGCGCGCGCGGTCGTCGTGGCCACGTTGCTCCCCTTCCTCGACCGGGGCTTCTTCTTCGCCAAGGCGCACCCCTACCGCTCGTACGTCGTCTGCCCGAGGGTGGACGAGGCGAACGCCCCGCCGGGCATGTACGTCTCGACGGAGAGCCCCTCGCATACGATCCGCCGCTCCGCGTACCCGGGCGGCACGGTGCTCGTGATCGCGGGGGAAGGTCACAAGGCGGGCGAGGCCGCCGACAGCGTGGCGCGATACCGGCGCCTGGACGAGTGGGCCCGCTCGCGCTTCGCCGTCGAGTCGACGGAGTACCGCTGGTCGACGCAGGACTACTACTCGGTCGACAAGCTGCCCTTCATCGGCCGGCTGACGCGCCGCTCGCGGAACGTGTACGTGGGGACGGCGTATCGCGCCTGGGGAATGACCAACGGCACGCTCGCGGCCATGATCCTCTCCGACCGTGTCCTCGGCCGCGAGAACGAGTGGGCCGAGATGTACGACGCGAAGCGCGTCGACCCCCGGGCAGGGGCAGCGATGTTCGTCAAGGAGAACCTGAGCGCCGCGAAGCATTTGCTTCTCAGGCGACGCGTGACGACGCTCAAGGCGGACGAGGTGGCCGACATCCCGGCAGGCGGCGGGGCGGTCGTCAAGGTGCGCGGCCGGAACCTCGCCGTGTACCGGGAGGAGGACGGGACGCTCCATGCCGTCTCGCCGATCTGCCGGCATCTGGGCTGCGTCGTCGGCTGGAACCCGGCGGAGAAGAGCTGGGACTGCCCGTGCCACGGCTCGCGTTACACGCGCGACGGGAAAGTCATCCAGGGGCCGGCCGTTCGCGACCTCGAGGCGAGGGACGAGGCGCTCGAGCACCTGAGCACGCGCTGAAGCGCTCGCTTCGCGTCGCCGTTGTCGGCCACGTCGAGTGGGTGCAGTTCGCCCGCGTCGAGCACGTCCCCGCGCCGGGCGACATCGTGCAGGCGAGCGAGGCCTGGGAGGAGGCGGCCGGCGGTGGCGGGGTCTCCGTCGTGCAGCTCTTGCGAGCCGCCGGCGCGGCCACGTTCTTCACGGCTCTGGGCGACGACGAGTACGGTCACCGCGCGTACGAGCAGCTGACGGGGCTCGGCGTCCGCGTCGAGGCGGCGTTTCGCCCCGAGCCGCAACGGCGCGGTTTCATCTTCGTCGACGCCGCGGCCGAGCGGACGATCACGCTGATCGGCGACAAGGCGCGGCCGCGGCGCGACGAGCCGCTCCCGTGGGCCGAGCTGGCTGACTACGACGCCGTCTACTTCTGCGCGGGCGACCCCGACGCGCTCCGCGCCGCGCGGGCGGCGCGCGTGCTCGTCGCCACCGCGCGGGAGCTACCGACGCTCCGCGCCGGCGGCGTCGTCCTCGACGCGCTCGTCGCGAGCGCCAGGGACCCGTCCGAGCGCTACGCCGGTGAGCTGGATCCCGAGCCGCGCCTCGTCGCGCGGACGGAGGGCGCGTCCGGCGGGGCGTACGAGCCTGGGAGCGGCCGCTGGAAGGCGGTGCCGCCGCCCGGGCCGGTGCGGGACGCGTATGGCGCGGGCGACAGCTTCGCGGCCGGCCTCGCCTACGCGCTCGCCGAAGGCCGCCCGCGCGACGACGCGCTCGCGGTTGCGGCCGCCTGGGGCGCCGCCGCGCTCACCCGCCCCGGCGCGCACGGCGAGCGCTAGAGCGACGTCAGCGCGCGGGGGAGCGCCGGGGTTGCGGCGTGGACCCTGGTGGAGTAAAGTGGGACGAAGTGGTGACCACCAAGAGGAGTCCGATGCTCCTCGGCGAGTACGAGCACACCCTCGATGACAAGAACAGGCTCACGCTCCCTGCCAGGTTCCGCGAGGCGTTCGCCGACGGGCTGGT
>DASZKB010000237.1:0-12760 GCA_035947475.1 Gaiellaceae bacterium
GTCGCGCCGGCGGCCACGTGGCTGCCGGCGCCCGAGGCTGCTGCCCACCCGACGACCGTCGGCGGCACGGCCGTACTGTATTCGCCCCCCGTCAGACACCCCGCCTGGCGAAGCTCCCAAGCGGCGACGGTCTCTGACCCCCGCCCCTCGCGCGCGTCTATCGAAGGCCGGGGTAAGGACGGCCGCTCAGCCCGCACATACGGACGTGGAACATCGAACAAGGAGGAGCAGATGCCTTACGGCGACTGGATCAACGAGCTGCCGACGGGGTTCTTTCTCGTCGTGCACGTGACCGCGTTCGCGCTCGGCGCCGGCTTCGCGTGGCTCGCGTTCAAGCGTGAGCTCGGCGGGCTGGGCGCAGCGTTCTCGCTCTACGCGCTGACGGAGCTCGTCTACATGACGTACCACCTCGACTGGACCGTCTTCCTCTTCGCGCACACGATCGCCGAAGTCCTCAACCTCGCCGCCTTCACGCTCGTCTTCGCGGCGGCCGTCTGGCACGCCGTGGCCGCCCGGCGCCCCGCCTACGAAGGCGGCCGGGGATGAGAAGGAACGTTCCCGCTCTCCTCGCAAGCGCGCTCGCGGCGGCGGCTCTCGCGGCCGGCTGCGGCGGTGCCGGCGCGAGCGCCGAGCCGGTCGCGACCACCGAGGTGGAGATGGTGAAGAGCTACCGCTTCGACCCCAAGACGATCGAGGTCGAGGCGGGAGCGACCGTCACCTGGACCAACAAGGACAACTTCACGCACACCGTCGAGGTCGAGGGCCAGGAAGACCACGAGGTCGAGCCCGGTGAGCAGGTCTCCATCACCTTCGACGAGCCCGGCACCTACCCGTACGTCTGCACCCTGCACCGCCACGACATGGACGGCGAGGTGATCGTCAAGTGACCGTCACTCGTCGGCTGACCATTCCGAACACCGAAGGGGAATTTTGATGACCTCGATTCGAAGATACCGAGCAGCCTCCGTGGCCCTCACGGTCCTCATCGCCGCCTTCAGCGCGCTCGTCGTGCTCGCCTTCGCGGGCAGCCACGACGCCGCCGCCCACGAGAGCGGCCACGAGGCGACCGCGCACTCGACGAGTGCCGGCACTCCCGCGGTCGTCTCGCGCGAGGAGCTCGCCTTCCGCAGCGACATGCGGCGCCTCTGGGAAGATCACGTCACCTGGACGCGCCTGGCGATCATCAGCCTGACGACCGCCGCACCGGACACCGAGGCGACCGTCGGCCGGCTTCTGAGAAACCAGGCGGACATCGGCGACGCGATCGAGCCCTTCTACGGCGAGGCGGCGGGTCAGGAGCTCACCCGGCTCCTTCGTGACCACATCCTGATCGCCGCGGACCTCATCGCGGCCGCGCGGGCGGGCGACGAGGGGGCCCTCGGCGAGGCCCAGTCCCGCTGGACGGCCAACGCCGGTGAGATCGCCGCGTTCCTCGCGAGCGCCAACCCGGGAGCGTGGACTCTCGAAGAGCTCAAGGCGATGCTCGACGAGCACCTCCGCCTGACGACGAACGAGGCCGTCGCCCGGCTCCAGGGCGACTGGGACGCGGACGTCGCCGCCTACGACGCGATCCACCTCCACGCGCTCGAGATGGCGGATCTGCTCTCGACGGGCATTGTCGCTCAGTTCCCGCGCCGGTTCCGTTAGCCGGCGAAGGTAAGAACCCGGTCTCGACGAGCACCAATTGGATATGAGAACCAAAACGCGGAACGAGCCTGAACCCTCGCGCGTACTCGCCTGGCGCCGTGAGCAGCTCGTCGAGACCGGGTTTCCGCCGTCGCTCGCGGCGCAAGTGGCCGTCGATCCGCGCTACGACCTCCATGCGCTGATCGAGCTCGTCGAACGCGATTGCCCGCCCGAGCTCGCCGTCCAGATCCTCGCCCCGTTCGAGGACGAGGCGGCCGCGTGAGCACCGTCCAGGCGGCTAGGGTTCGCTCCGCCGTCGTGGAGCCGGTAACCCCCATGGCAGCGACGCGGACCCAGCCGCCGACCCTCGACGGTGAGTCGCGCGAGTGGCTGCGCTCCCTTCGGGCGGACGGGGCGGCCCGGGACGACGCGATCGCCCGTCTGCACGCACTTCTCCTCAGGGCGGCCCGCTTCGAGGTCTCGCGCCGGCGACCGACGTTGCCCTACCTTCGCGGCGACGAGCTCGACGACATCGCGCTCGAGGCCGCGAACGACGCTCTCATGAGCGTTCTCAAGCGCCTCGACGACTTCCGTGGGGCGAGCCGCTTCACGACGTGGGTCTACAAGTTCGCGCTCCTCGAGGCGGCGGTCAAGCTCCGTAAGCGCGCCTGGCAGGGCCGCGAGGTTCCGCTCGAGCCCGAGACGTGGAGCGTGTTCTCGAGCGCCGGGCTCGCGCCGGAGGCCGAGGTCGAGCAAAGCGAGCTCCTGTCCGCCCTTCAGACGGCGATCGCCGAGGCGCTCACCCCGCACCAGCGGCGCGTTCTCGTCGCGCTCGCGCTCAACGGCGTTCCGATCGACGTTCTCGCCGAGAGACTGACGACCACCCGCGGCGCGCTGTACAAGACGCTGCACGACGCCCGCCGCAAGCTCCGCACCGACTTGGAGCGACGCGGCCTGTCCCTTGAATCGCTAGAGGAGATGAACTGATGGAGCGACCGGATCTCAAGCAGGCGCTCGGCCGCCTCCTCGGTCCGGGCGAGCCCGAGGTCGGATGCGACGCGTGCTTCGACGAGCTCGACCGCTACGTCGAGCTGGAGCTCGCCGGGCGCGATGCGGACGCCGAGATTCCAGGCCTTCGCGCGCACCTCGCCGGCTGCCCGGCGTGCCGCGAGGAGCACGAGAGCCTCCGCGCGCTCGTCGGCGGTGAACGAACCGCCGGCTAGCCGGAGCGCCCGCTGGAGGCAGCGGCGACGCCGAGGCCGACCAAGACGGAGCCCGACGAGTAGCGGAGCGCGCGCCGGCGGCGGCGCAGGAACCCGCTGACGCTTCCGGCGGCAACCGCGTAGGCGCCGTCCGTCAGAAGCCCGAGGACGACGAAGAGGAGCCCGAAGGCGACGACCTGCGTCCACACCTTTCGCGACGGGTCGACGAACTGCGGGAGAAAGGCGAGAAAGAAAAGCGCCGTCTTCGGATTAAGGACGTTGACCGTGACGCCTTGGTGGAAGAGGCGTCGGAGCGGCTCCCGAGGCACGTCCTCACGCGCGGCGGGCTCGCGGGCGAGCAGGCGTCGAAGCCCGACGTAGACAAGGTACGCCGCGCCCGCGTACTTCACGACGGTGAAGGCGACCGCCGACGAGACGACGAGGGCGGAGATGCCGAGGGCCGCCGCGGCCGTGTGCACCAGCGTCCCGACATGGACGCCTGCCACGGAGGCGAGCCCGGCGAGCCGTCCGTGCTCGGCGGCCTGGACGACGACGTAGAGGACGGCGGGCCCGGGGATGAGGAGCAGCGCGAGGGCCGCGAGCGAGAAGAGGGCGACCGAGTCGAGGTCGGGCACGACGCTCGCTTCTACTTCGCAGGAAGCGAGCGCGCGTACGTCACGCCGCGCTCCACCCACCTCGCGAGATCACGCTCCGTGCGGACGTCGTCGGCGTCGACTCGAAGCCACCCTTTCATCTCGCGACCGCGCATCTCCATCGGCCGGGCGTTCGTCGTCTCGACGAGCGTGTCCGACTCGGCCGGGTCGACCCGAACGAGCACTCCGCCCTGGCCGCTCGCCGCCACGGCCATGTTCCCCCCGACGAGAAATGCGAGCCCGCCGAACATCTTCTTCTCGGTCAGGTCGGGTTCGCCGCCGAGGAGTTCCCGGATGCGATCGGCGAGGGCCTCGTCATACGCCACGACACGCGATCGTACGCCGGATTCCCCTACCCGGCCCGCTCGGCGCTCCGCAGCCCGCGAAGCGCCCAGACCGAGAGGACGAGCGCGAGCCCGATCGTGACCGCGAACGCAGGGCCGACGTCGGTCGGGCTCCCGTCCAGGAGGCCGCGGCCCGCCTCGAGCACGCGGGTCACGGGATTGACCGCGGCGAGCGCGTGAATCCAGCCCTCGAGCAGGGAGAGCGGCACGTAGACCGGGGCGAAGAAGAGGACGAGGAAGACCGGCATCTGCATCACGGGCCCGGCCTGCATCGTCCGCAGCCGCATCGCCACTCCGCTCGCCCACAGGATCGCCGCCAGGTTCACGACCAGCGCGAGCACGTACAGGCCGAAGAGATCGACCCCGTCGCCGCCGACCTGCATCCCGGCGATCAGCGCGACGGCGGTCAGGATGGCGGCCGTGACGAGCCAGCGGACGAGGGCCGCGACCGCGTAGCCGGCCACGATCCCGGTGCGGTTCGGCGCCGCCAGCAAGAGCCGCCGCGCGAAGCCGCTCTCGAAGTCGCGTGCGATACCGAAACCCGTGAAGACTCCTCCGAACGCGGCCGACTGGAGCAGCACGAACACGAACTGGAAGGCCGTGTACCCGGACGGGAAGTCGAAGCCGGGCACCTCCTCGACCCTCGAGAGCCCCCCGGCGAACGCGACGAAGAAGAAGAGGGGAAAGAGCAGTGAGGGAATGAAGAGCGACGGGTTCGTGAAGACGTTGTGGAGCGTCCGCCACGCCACGCCCTCCGCGACGGCGAGCGCCCTCACGACCGCGTCAACCTCGTCCGCAGCGAGACCGCCGCAAGCGCGACCGCGACAATCGTGATCGCGCCCGCGATTCCGAAGCCGAGCGCGAGCGCCTCGGCGTCCCAGCCGGTGATGATCAGGCTGCGAACGCACTCGATCAGATAGGAGACCGGGTTGACGGTCGCCGCCACGCGGAACCAGTCGATCTCGATGAGGTTCCGCGGCATGTTCATCGACGAGATGAAGAGGAAGACGAAGAACACCGGGAAGAGGCCCTGCACGGCCTCGCCGGAGCCGGTTCGAAGGGCCGCGAACGCGCCGAGCGCGCCGAAGCCGAGCGAGACGACGAGCGCGAAGGCGAGCAAGACGAGGGCGCCGAGCGGCCCTGACTCGAGGCGAACGCCGACCGCGAGCCCTACGGCCAGGTAGACGACCGCCTGGACGAGGCCCAAGGTCACGACGCCGCCGAGCTGGCCCGTCAGGAGCGCAACTCCCCGCATCGGCGTTAGCGACAGGCGGTTCAGGAAGCCCGTCTGGATGTCTCGCGCCAGATCCGTGCCGGCGTTCATCGTCGCGAAGAGCGCGCCCTGGATGAACGGGATGGCGAGCGCAAACGCGACGAAGGAGTCCGTGGGGAAGCCCGGGAGTCGCGTCGCCGCGTCGAGCCCGCCGGCGTTCACCGCCAGGATGAGAAGCGGAAAGACGAGCGGGAAGACGACGTTCGCGGGCTGGCGAACGGTTCGGACGACCGAGCGGCGGCCGAGGAGGACGACCTGGTCGGCGAACGCCTCGTTCACGCGGCCTCCGTCGCGAGCTCCCTCCGCTCCGCCTCGCGCTCCTCCGAGCCTGCGCCCTCGAGCGAGCGCCCCGTCTTCGCGAGGAAGACGTCGTCGAGCGAGGGCTGGTGGAGCTCGAGGTGCTCGACCGTGACCTTCTCCGCGTCGAGCGCGCGGACGATGTCCGCGAGGTCGGTCTCGCCCGAGCGGAGCCGGACGGCGGCTCCCTGCGAGGACGCGCACGGCTCGCCGAAGCGGGCGAGCACCGCTCCCACCCGCTCGTTGTCCGCATCGTCGGCGGCCAGGACCTCGACGGTCGGGCGGCCGATCTCGGCCTTCAGCGCTCTCGGCGCCCCCTCGGCGACGATGTGGCCGTGGTCGATGATGGCGACGCGGTCGGCGAGCACGTCGGCCTCCTCGAGGTACTGCGTCGTCAGGAACACCGTGACGCCGTCGCTCTTCGCCAGTCGCTCCACCTCCTCCCAGAGCGCCGTCCGGCTCTGGACGTCGAGGCCGGTCGTCGGCTCGTCGAGAAAGAGGACGCGGGGGCGGTGAACGAGCGCGAGCGCCAGGTCGAGCCGACGCTTCATCCCGCCGGAGTAGCCGCGCACCTTCCGATCCGCCGCCTCGGAAAGGCCGACTCGCTCCAGGAGCGCGTTCGCGCGCGGGCCGCGCTCGGCGCGCGGCAGCGCTTGGAGCGCGGCCTGGAGGCGCAGGTGCTCGCGTCCCGTCAGGAGGGGATCGAGGGCGGCCTCCTGAAGAGCCGCGCCGATGACGGCGCGCACGCGGGGCCCGTCCTTGGCGACGTCGTGGCCGGCCACGCGCGCGCTTCCCGCAGTCGGGGGAAGGAGCGTCGTGAGGATGTGGACGGTGGTCGACTTGCCGGCCCCGTTAGGGCCGAGGAAGCCGTAGATCTCTCCCGGTGCAACGGCGAGGTCGATCCCGTCGACTGCGCGCGGCCCTTTCTTGTACTCCATCACCAAGCCGTCGGCTTCGATGGCGTAGTCAGTCATACGGGCTACCGTAATCGCAGCCGGGGTCGCCGGGTTTCCCTAAGGTGCGGGCGATGGCCACGATCGCGCTCTTTCACTCGGCGCTGGGCGTCCGGCCAGGCATCGCTCAGGCGGCCGAGCGCCTGCGCTCGCTCGGTCACGACGTCCACGTCGTCGACCAGTACGACGGTCGCGTGTTCGACGACTACGAGCCGGCGATGGCGTACGTTCGCGAGGTCGGGTTCCCGGCCCTCATGGCGAAAGCTCTCGAATTGACCGTTCACCTCCCCGACGGCTTCGTCGCGGCCGGGTTCTCGAACGGCAGCGGCATGGCGGAGTTCGTCGCCGCGGAGAGGCCCGTGAGAGGCGTCCTCATGTTGTCCGGGGCGCTCGATCCAGCTGAGGTCGGAGTCACGTGGCCGCACGCGGTTCCGGCGCAGGTCCACTACACCGTCGACGATCCGTTCCACGAACAGGGAGCGATCGACGCCGTGGTCGCGGCCGTTACCGCGGCCGGCGGCACGATCGACGTCTTCGACTACCCCGGATCGGGCCATCTCTTCGCCGACCCGAGCAAGGCCGACGAGTACCAGCCCGCCGAGGCGGCGCTCATGTGGGAGCGCGTCACTGAGTTCCTGCAGCGGGTCGGGAGTCCGGCTGTCGCGTAGCGGCCGCTAGAGCTCGCGCTCGTAGTAGAGCATCACCGGCCCGTCTGGCCCGCCCTCGCGATTGGTGAATCCGGACCTCTCGTAGAGAGCCCGCGCCGCGACGTCGTCGACGCTCGTGTTGAGGTCGATCCGCGCGGCGCCGCGCTCGCGTGCGTACTCCATCGCGGCCTCGAGGAGCGCTCGGCCGAAGCCGCGACCGCGGCGCTCAGGGACGACGTAGAGCTCCTCGAGGTAGGCGTCGAGCGCGCCCGTGTAGAGCGAGGGGCGGAAGCGAAGCTCGGCGAACCCGTCCGGGCCCTCCCCTCCGAAGAGGACCGTCACCTCGCCGCTTTCGATCAGCGGGGCAGCCCGCTCGGCGATCGTCTGCGCGTCCGGCTCCAGCTCGCCGAACTCGGCGTTGAAGGCGTGAAGGAGCCTGCCGAATGTCTCGGCGTCAGCCGTGCTCGCGATCCGTATCGGCGGGTGCGCATCCCTCGACATGCGGGCCTCTTTCTATCGCTCCGCTCACCGCGCCGCGCGTGAGCGATGATCCGCTCCGCGTGAAGATCGCGGTCTTCGGAGCGGGCGGCGTCGGGGGCTACTTCGGCGGGCGTCTCGCGCGCGCGGGGGCCGACGTCCACCTCATCGCCAGGGGTGCGCACCTTCGAGCCCTCCGCGAGCACGGCCTTCGCGTGCGGAGCGTTCGTGGCGACTTCGAGGTCTCGCCGCCGGCAACAGACGACCCGGCCGATATCGGCGCGTGCGACGTCGTCTTCTTCTGCGTCAAGGCGTACGACACGGACGAGGCGGCGAGGCGACTGTCCCCGCTGCTCCACCGTGAGACAGCGGTCATCTCGCTCCAGAACGGCGTCGACAACGAGGAGAAGCTGGCCGCCGTCGTCGGCTCCACGCACGTACTGCCCGGAGCGGCGTTCATCTTCGCCTCGATCGGCGAGCCCGGCGTCGTCGTCGACGCGGGCGGCCCCGGCTCTCTCGTCTTCGGGGAGCCCGACGGCGTCGCGACTGAGCGCGGTCAGCGTCTCCTCGCTCTTTGCAAGGCGGCCGGGGTTCCGGCTGAGTTCGTCCCCGACATCCGCGTCCGCCTGTGGGCCAAGTTCGTCTTCATCTGCGCCCAGGCCGGCATGACGGCCTGCACACGGCTTCCGATCGGCGAGATTCGAGCGACGCCCGCGAGCTGGGAGATGTTCCGGCGGATCCTGGCCGAGGTGGCGGCGCTGGCGGCGGCCGAGGACGTCGCGCTTCCCGCCGACCAGGTCGCGAGCATCATGGCGTTCGCGGAGGCGCTCGAGCCGGGCGGCTTCTCGTCCCTCTACCACGACCTCGTCGGCGGCCGGCGCATGGAGCTCGAAGCGCTGCACGGGTTCGTCGTCCGCCGCTCGCGTCACCACGGCCTGCCGGCGCCTATGACCGAGGCGGTCTACGCCCTCCTCAAGCCGCACGCCGACGCGGCCGACCCGTCCTCTCGCCGCGGGCTCTCCGGGAGCGGTTAGCCGGTTCGGAAGCGCGCGGCTTCGTCGGAGCCGCGCGTCGCGTCGCCCGCGCTGTAGGAGTGCGCGCCTGCGCCGGCGAGCCCGCCGGCATCCACGATCAAGTACTCCTCGCGGATCGGCCGACCGTCGAACCAGCACTCGAGGATCTCCCGCACTCCGGCGGCGTAGCGAGTCTGCGCGGAGAGGCTCGTCCCCGACGTGTGCGGAGTCATGCCGTGGTTCGGCATCGTCCGCCACGGATGATCCTTCGGCGCCGGCTGCGGAAACCAGACGTCGCCGGCGTAGCCCGCGAGCTGCCCGGTCTCGCAGGCGCGCGCGACGGCGTCGCGGTCGCAGATCTTCCCGCGAGCCGTGTTGACGAGATAGGCGCCGCGCTTCATCTGCCCGATGAGCGCCGCGTCGAAGAGGTGCTCGGTCTCGGGGTGCAGGGGCGCGTTGATCGTCACCACGTCGCAGACGCGAACGAGGGACTCGGCGTCGGGGTGCCACGTGACGCCGAGCTCCTCCTCGACCTCGGGGCGGAGGCGATGCCGGTCGGTGTAGTGAAGCGCGACGTCGAACGGCTTCAGGCGGCGGAGGACAGCGGAGCCGATCCGCCCCGCCCCGACCGTGCCGACCTGCATCCCCTCGAGATCGTAGGAGCGGCCGACGCAGTCGGCGATGTTCCAGCCGCCGTCCAGGACGACCCGGTGGGCGGGCAGGTAGTTGCGAACGAGGACGAGGATCAACATCACGACGTGCTCGGCCACGCTGATCGAGTTGCAGTACGTCACCTCGGCGACGGTGATGCCGCGGTCGATCGCCGCCTGGAGGTCGACGTGGTCCGAGCCGATCCCGGCCGTTACGGCGAGCTTGAGCTGCGGCGCGCTCGCGATCCGCTCGCGCGTCAGGTACGCCGGCCAGAACGGCTGCGAGATCACGACGTCGGCGCTCGCGAGCTCGCGCTCGAAGACCGAGTCCGCCCCATCCTTGTCGGACGTGACTATCAGGCGGTGGCCGCGCTCCTCGAGGAACCTGCGCAGTCCGAGCTCGCCGGAGACGCTTCCTAGCAGCTCACCGGGCGTGAAGTCGATGCGCTCGGGGGTCGGCGCGGTCTGGCCGTCGGGGTAGCGCTCGATCTTGGGAATCTCGTCGCGCGCGTACGACGGCGGATAGCCCGTCGCAGGATCGTCGTAGAGGACGCACAGGACGTTCGCCATTCGTCCAACCCTAACCCCGAGCCGGGCGACCCGCGTACGGAGGCGCGTCGCCGAGCGCGTACGCGACCGCCTGAGTTCCGCCGAAGTCGCTCCTGCGCGGCCTCGACCTACGACGAGCCGCGCCGGCGCGCCGCCTCGGCGATGCGTTCGGCGCCGTCCGTCCAGGGCTCGCCGTGCCCGACGAGGACCGTCGCCGCCCCCGTCTCGGCGAGCGCGTCCAGCGAGGCGAGGGCGCGCTCGGAGTCGACCGTCGCCGCCTCGGAGACGATCTGCGGGCCGGTCGAGGCCGTGTACGGGTTGAGGGTGACGACGGCGTCCCCTGCGATCACGACGTCGCGGTCGGGAAAATGGAGCGCGCAGTGGCCGAGCGTGTGGCCGGGCGTGAAGACGGCTTCCGGCGATCCCGGCACGGGTAGCTCGCCGGCCGCATAGCGCCGCACCTCCCTCACCGGTGGCGGCCACCACGCGCGGTGACGAACGAGCGAGGCGACGATCGGCAACGCCCTGAACTGCGTCGCGAAATAGAGACTTCGCGCGCGCGCGTGCCCGTACTGGCGCGGGTGGCGCGTCAAGGGGACGTCGTTCTCGTGTACGTAGATGGGGATTCCCAACTCGGTCCGCGCTCGTTCGGCGAACCCGAGATGGTCGAAGTGGCCGTGGGTCAGAACCAGCGCTTCGATGTCATCCGGTCGACGACCGAGCTCGCGCAGCGCCTGCTGCAGCGACTGCCACGAGCTCGGGACGCCGGCGTCGACGACGGTCAGGCGACCGTCGGCCTCGACGATGTACCAGTTCGTGTACGCGTCTTCGACGCGGTGAACTCCGTCGGCGACGTTCGCGAAGAGCACACTCGCTTGTTTCCGAGCGCTGAGCGGCGCGAAACGGGGCGGCGATGCCTACGCGGCCGCGGCGGCTCGCTCGAGCGCGTCGATCTCGATCTTCTTCATGCTGAGCATGGCCTCCATCACGCGCTGAGACTTCTCCCGGTCGGGGTCGGCGAGCAGCCGCGGCAGGGCGGTCGGAACGATCTGCCACGAGACGCCGTACTTGTCCTTGAGCCAGCCGCACGGGCCTTCCTCTCCCCCCTCGGACAGCTTGCTCCAGAACGCGTCGACCTCCTCCTGAGTCTCGCAGTCCACCTGGAGCGAGATGGCCTCGTTGAACGTGAAGTCGGGGCCGCCGTTCAACGCGATGAATCTCTGCCCGTCGAGCTCGAAGCTGACAGTCATGACCGTCCCCTCGGGTCGCGGGCCGGCCGAGCCGTAGCGCGCGACGTCCACGACGCGCGAGTTCGGGAAGATCGACGTGTAGAACCGCGCCGCGTCTTCGCCTTCGGTGTCGAACCACAGGCAGGGAGTGATCTTCTGCATGGCGGTGTCCTCTCTTCGTGGCGGGTCGGCCGTTAGTCCGTTAGACCGGCGCCGCGCCGGAAAGTCATCGCGGGCTATTCGGCGTCGAGCTTGAGCGCCACCGAGTTGATGCAGTAGCGCAGCCCCGTCGGCGCCGGGCCGTCCGGGAAGACATGGCCGAGATGCCCGCCGCAGGACGCGCAGAGGACCTCGGTACGAACCATCCCGTGGCTCGTGTCCGTCTCCTCGTCCACCGCCTCGTCGCCGATCGGCGCGTAGAAGGCGGGCCAGCCGCAGCCCGAGTCGTACTTCGTCTCAGAACGAAAGAGCTCCGCCTGACACGCGGCACAACGGTACGTGCCGGGCTCGAAGACATAGTCGTATTCGCCGGAGAAGGGCCGCTCCGTCCCCTTCTCGCGGAGGACGTGGTACTCGGTCGGCGTGAGCTCCGCCCGCCAGACCTCCTGAGGCTTCTCGATCTTCGCCATCCGTTCCAGCGTACCCGTCGGTACCGAAGGCGCTACAGGCTCGGCAGGCGCCGCCGCCGCGAGCGTCGCGGCGTGTCGGCCACCCGCTGCACGAGCGGCGACTCCTCGAGGGACTGACCGGCGCCGACTGCGACGGAGGTGAGCGGCGAGTCGGCGATCCGGACCGGGAGCTGCGTCTCCTTCCGCATGAGCTCGTCGAGCCCGCGGAGGAGCGCGCCGCCGCCCACGAGGACGATCCCGCGGTTGGCGATGTCGGCGGCGAGCTCGGGCGGGGTCACCTCGAGCGTCTCCTTGACGGTGTCGATGATCTGCGTGACGGGCCTGCGAAGCGCTTCGCGAACTTCGTCGGGCGGCAGGAGCGAGCGCCTCAACCCGCCGGTGACGAGGTCCCGGCCGCTGACCTCGGTCTCGGGAATCCCCGGCACGGGGACGGCCGAGCCTGCGCGGATCTTGGCCCGTTCGCCTGTCTCTTGCCCGATCAGGAGCCTGTCGCGGTCCCTGACGTAGCGGACGATGGCATCGTCCATCTCGTAGCCGCCGACGCGGAGCGACCGCGAGACGACGATCCCCCCGAGCGAGATGACGGCCACCTCGGTCGTCCCGCCGCCGATGTCGACGACCATGTCCCCGCTCGGCTCCCCGACCGGGAGCCCCGCCCCGATCGCGCCCGCCATCGGCTCCTCGATCAGGCCGGCGTGTCGCGCGCCGGCGGCCAAGGTCGCTTCCTTGACGGCGCGCTCCTCCACCTCCGTGATCCCGCTCGGGACGCACAGGACGACGCGGTGCGCGCCGCGCTGTCCGTTCGCCCGGCGGAGAAAGCGGCTGAGCATCTGCTCGGTGACGTCGAAGTCGGCGATGACGCCGTGGCGAAGCGGGCGCGTGGCCCGGATGTTCGCGGGCGTCCGGCCGATCATCCGGCGCGCCTCATCTCCGACGGCGTAGACCTCGCCGCTCAGCTCCTCGATCGCGATGACCGACGGTTCGAAGAGGACGATCCCCTCGCCGCGGACGAAGACGACCGTGTTGGCTGTTCCGAGGTCGACCGCGAGGTCCCGGCGTCGATACGTCGGCAGGTGACGATGGACCTGCACCGGTCCATTGCATCACGAAGCGGGGTCTGCAGCTCGCCGGACGCGACCGGCGGAGCCGCGCCTAACCGGCCAGGCGCGCCCCCAGAGACACGGCGCCGACGCCGATCCGCTGCGCGCACCGCTTGCC
>DASZKB010000238.1:0-7040 GCA_035947475.1 Gaiellaceae bacterium
CGGCGACTGCGCCGGCATGGCCGCGGACCTCTTCGAGACGTACGCGGTGACCGCCGTCGCGGTGATGTTGCTCGCGACGCAGTTCCCGCGCGACGAGCTCTGGCTGTACCCGCTCGCGATCGGCGGCGTCTCGATCGTGACGACCGTGATCGGCGTCTACTTCGCGCGCGTCGGGCGTTCCGGCTCGATCATGAACGCGCTCTACAAGGCCGTCGCCGTAGCGACCCTTCTGTCCGCGATCG
Source organism: Gaiellaceae bacterium (assembly GCA_035947475.1). Lineage (GTDB taxonomy): Bacteria > Actinomycetota > Thermoleophilia > Gaiellales > Gaiellaceae > DASZKB01. Next base: position 243 of record DASZKB010000238.1, read on the forward strand.
GTTTCATCCCGGTCACGCTCGCCTACGACGAGGGCGCCTTCAGCTTCGCCGACCTGTACCTCGCGGCGCTGGTCGGCCTCGGCGTCACCTTCCTGCTGGTCGCAATCACCGAGTACTACACGGGCACGCGGTGGGGACCTGTCCGCTCGATCTCCAGTGCCTCGCAGACCGGCCACGCGACGAACATCATCGAGGGGCTCGCGGTGGGCATGCAGGCGACGGCGCTGCCTGTGCTCGTGATCGCGGCGGCAATCATCGGGGCCGCCGAGCTAGCCGGTCTCTACGGGATCGCGGTCGCCGTCATGGCGCAGCTCGCGATGACGGGGATGATCGTCGCGCTCGACGCCTACGGCCCGGTAACGGATAACGCCGGCGGGATCGCCGAGATGGCGGACCTCCCCGACGAGGTCCGCGGCGTCACCGACCCGCTGGACGCGGTCGGAAACACGACCAAGGCGGTCACCAAGGGGTACGCGATCGGCTCCGCCGGGCTCGCCGCGCTCATCCTCTTCGACGGCTTCACGTCCGAGCTCGAGAACGAGCGGGTGCTCAGCGAGGGCGCCTTCTCGCTGAGCGACCCGTGGGTGATCGCGGGCCTCTTCATCGGCGGCTTGATGCCGTTCTTGTTCGCCTCGCTTGCGATGCAGGCGGTCGGCCGCGTGGGCGCGCAGGTCGTCCAGGAGGTGCGGCGGCAGTTCAGGGAGATCCCCGGGCTCATGGAGGGGACCGCTCGTCCGGAGTACGGGACGACGGTCGGCATCGTGACCGGCGAGGCGATCAAGCGCATGATCGTGCCGAGCGCCATCCCGATCGTCTTCCCGATCGTGGTCGGGATCATCGAGCCGAAGATGCTCGGCGGCCTCCTGATCGGGACGATCGTGACCGGGATCTTCCTCGCGATCGCCATGACCTCGGGCGGGGGGGCGTGGGACAACGCCAAGAAGCTGATCGAGGATGGAGCGCTAGGCGGGAAGGGCTCGGACGCCCACGCCGCTGCCGTCACGGGCGATACGGTCGGCGACCCCTACAAGGACACCGCCGGGCCGGCCATCAACCCGATGATCAAGGTGACGAACATCGTCGCCGTCCTCATCATCCCGCTCATCGCCGCCATTCACTAGCCCGGCGGCGCGTTCCTACGCGGACCGGCGCCTTCTTCGGATCTGGGGGCCCTGCTGTCCGAGCGCGGCGTACGCGAGCGCCTGCAGCGAGTCGTTCAGCGTCGACAGCTCGTGGGCGATCCGGAGCAGGTGCTCGCCCGAGTCGAGCCGGCGGTTGAGCGTGTGGACCTCGGAGCAGAGCCGGTCGAGGCGCTCGAGCAGGGCGTCAAGCTGGCGGTCGTCGAACGTCTTCCGTTCCACGGACGGTGATGTTAGCCAGGTCGTCCGGCGTCTCGACGACGGCTGCATCGGCGCCGAGTTGCTCGAGGAGGCGCTCCCGCGCGTCGCGCCCGCACGCAAGGGCTTCGAGCCGGCGGGCGGCGCCGAGGTGGGCGAGGGCGACGCGCGCGAGCGGCTCGGGCGCGTCGGTGAAAGCTCCGAGCCGGTAGCCGGAGGCGGCGAGCGACCGGAGCGCGCCGCTCGCGCCCGCGTTCGGCCGCAGGTACACCGGCGCGCGGTCCTCGGCGAAGCGCTCGAGCGCCGTCCGCCAGTCGCCGATTCCGCGCTCCGCCCAGCGGTCGAGCTCGTCGGCGGCGGCGGCGCGGTCGTCCGGGAGCGACTCCGCGTCGAGCGCGGCGATCGAGGCGAAGCGGCGCGCGGCGTCGACGAGGAAGTCCCGCCAGAGCGGCCGGGTGTCGCCGAGCGCGCCGTCGAGGTCGATCGCGACGCCCCTCGTCATCGCGCCCGCGAGAGGAGGAGGACGCCCGCGACCACGCCGACGGTGTCGATCAGCCAGTCGAGGGGGCTCCCGGCGCGCCCCGGCACGAACGCGTGGTGGATCTCATCCGTGACGGCGTAGGCCGAGCCGGCCGCTACGGCGAGCGGCTCGCGCGCGATCGCGCGGTAGAGAAGCGCCCCGAGGATCGCGTACTCGACGAGGTGGGCGAGCTTGCGAAGAACGAGGTCCCAGAGCCCGAGCCCCGTCCCGAGGTTCGGCACCGACGAGAACGCGAAGATCACGGCCGCCCAGAGGACGACCGGAGCCCAGAGCGCGAGCCGGGTGGCGATCATTGCGGCCAGCCTAGTGGGCCTGTTACGGTCGGGCCGACATAGGCGAGCGGTCAAGGGAAGCCGGTGCGAGTCCGGCACGGTCCCGCCGCTGTGAGGGGAGACGCTTCCGCGTCACGACGCCACTGGCCCCGGCTGGGAAGGCGGCGCGGAAGGGCGCCCCGAGTCAGAAGACCTACCGCCCGCCTGCGACGTGATTCCCCTCGTGGAAGGAGGAACCGTGGTTCATCGATCGATCCTCGCGGTCGCCGCCGCGCTGGCGGCGCTCGCGCTCGCCGGATGCGGAGGAGGAGAGCGCGGCGACCAAGCCGTCCCCGCGACCGAAGCCCAACCCGACCAGGCGGCCGTCCTCGTCACGCGTGACTGCGGCAGGGAGGAAGTGGTCCCGAGGACCGACGTGCCGGCCGGCCAGACGGCGATGCAGGCCCTCGAGCGCGTCGCTGACGTCGAGAAGGCGTCCGGCGGCAAGTTCGTGACGGCCATCGAGGGCGTCGGACAGGACGAGAAGAAGAAGCTCGCCTGGATCTTCTACGTCGACGGGGAGATGGCGGAGAAGGGCGCCAGCGAGATCCGGCTCGAGCCCGGGGACGTGGAGTGGTGGGACCTCCACAACTGGGAGAAGCAGTGCCCCGTCCCGGCCGCGGCCCGCTAGCGCTCGGGCCGGTTCCCGGCTCGCTCGCGCTCGGCGGAACGGGCGTCGCGGCCCTCCTCCTCGACCGCCCCGAGGCGATCGGCGCGGCGTGCGCGCTCCTCCTCGCGGTCGTTCTACGGGCGCCGCCTTCGCGGCGGCGCCCGTACCTCGTGGGCGCGCTCGGAGCGGGCGCGAGCGTGCTCGTCCTCTCGCCGTTTCTTGCTTCCGAGGGCTTCCGAGTCCTCTGGGCGGGTCCCGTCGTCCCGGTCCTCGGAGCGCTCGACGTGACGCGGGAAGAGCTCGTCATCGCCGCGGTGAACGGCGGCCGACTCACCGCGGTCGCACTCGCGTTCTCGGCGTACGCGCTCCTCGTCGACCACGACCGGCTGCTCGGCGCGCTCGGCTTCGCGCGCCGGTCGGCGCTGACGGCGGTGCTCGCCACCCGCCTCGTTCCGACGCTCGAGCGGGACGCCGCGGCACTTCGCGAGGCGGTGCGCGGCCGCGGCGTCTCGGTCCGCGGGCTCCGCGGTCACGCGCGCCTCGTCTCCCCGCTCGTCGCCGGGTCGCTCGAGCGGGCGCTCAACCTGGCGGAGGCGATGGAGGCGCGCGGTTTCGGTCGCGCCGGACGGACGCGTCTCCCGCAGCCGCCCTGGAGCCGGCTCGACGCTGCCGCGGTCGTGGGCGCGCTCGTCTTCCTCGTGGGAGCCGTGTGGCTCTAGCCGAGATCCGCGGCCTCTCGTACTCGTATCCGCAGGTGGCGGTGCCCGCCCTGCGCGAGGTCTCGCTCGCGATCGAGGCGGGCGAGCGCGTCGCGCTGCTCGGCGCCTCCGGATCCGGAAAGTCGACGCTCCTTCGCGCCCTCGCGGCGCTCGTCCCTCATTTCCACGGCGGCCGCTTGGAAGGGCGCGTCGAGGTGGCCGGGCTGGACACTCGCCGGGCCCGGCCGGCGGAGCTCGCCGGGACCGTCGCGACCGTCTTCCAGGACCCCGAAGACCAGGTCGTGATGGCGCGCGTGGCGAACGAGGTCGCGTTCGGGCTCGAGAACCTCGGCGTGGCCCCGGCCGCGATGCCGGCCCGGATTGCGACGGCGCTCGGGGCCGTCGGAGCCGGCCATCTCGTCGAGCGCCCGACGGCGGAGCTCTCGGCGGGCGAGCTTCAGCGCGTCTGCCTCGCGGCCGCGCTCGCGCTCGAGCCGCGCCTGCTCCTCCTCGACGAGCCGACCTCGGAGCTCGATCCCGGCGGCGCCGGCGACCTGCTCGACGCGCTCGAGCGCCTCGAGGCGGCCGTCGTCCTGTCCGAGCAGCGAACGGCTCGCGCGCTCGCCTTCGCCGACCGAGTGCTCTTCCTCGAGGGCGGCAGGCTCCTGCTCGACGCCGGGCTGGCCGAGGCGCTGACGTGGCTCGAGGAGCACAGGCCCGCTTACGTTCCCGCCGACGATGTCGGCGACCTGCCGGGGACCCCCGGGGACGGCGTCGTCGTCTCGGTCTCGGACGTGGCTTTCTCGTATGCCCCCGGCGTACCCGTGCTCGCGGGCGCGTCGCTGGAGGTTCGGCGGGGCGAGGTCGTCGCCCTCGTGGGAGAGAACGGAAGCGGCAAGACGACGCTCGCGAAGATCGCGGCCGGGCTCCTGCAACCGCATTCGGGGTCGGTCCGCCGCGTGGGGCGCGCCGGATACGTCTCGCAGGACCCGGGCCGCTACGTCGTCCGCGAGCGCGTGGACGACGAGGTCGCCCTGGCGGTGAACGGGGACCGTGAGCGCGCGGTCGCCGCGCTCGAGGGCTTCGGGCTCGGCTGGGCGGCCGCTCGCCACCCGCGCGACCTCTCGAGCGGCGAGCGCGAACGGCTCGCCCTCGCGGCCGTCGCCGTCTCGGAGCCCGACCTGCTCGTCCTCGACGAGCCCACGCGCGGGATCGACCCCGAGCGCAAGGCGGCGCTCGCCGACTGGATCGAGGCCTACGCGGCGGCGGGGCGCGGCGTTCTCGTGGTCACGCACGACGGCGGTCTCGCGGCGCACCGCCGGGTCACGCCGGGGGCGAGGGAGGCGGTTCTTGCGTAGCGCGCGCATCGTCGTCGCGCTCGCTGCCGCGGGCGCCTTCGCGGGCGCCCTCTGGGCCGCGCTCGACCCTGACCGCGCGGCCCTTTCGCTCCTGCTCGTCGCCGCCGCCGTCGTCGTGGCCGGGGCGGCCTGGCTCGAGTCGGCGCCGGGGTCGGCGAAGGAGATCGCGCTCGTTGCGACGCTGGGAGCGGTTGCGGCCGCCGGCCGCGTCCTCTTCGCGGCGGTCCCGGGCGTCCAGCCGGTCACCGTCATCACCGTCGCCGCGGGGGCGGCTCTCGGCGTACGGGCGGGAGCCGCCGTGGGCGCGGTCGCGGCGCTCGCGTCGAACTTCTACCTCGGGCAGGGCACCTGGACGCCGTGGCAGATGCTCGGTTGGGGAGCATGCGGCGCGCTCGGCGCGCTCGCGGCGCCGCTTCTGCGAAGCCGCGCTGCCTTCGCGCTCGCGTGCTTCGTGCTCGGGTTTCTCTTCAGCGCGTTCCTGGACGTCTGGGAGTGGTTCAGCTTCTACCCCCACACGTGGCCGGCGTTCGCCGCCGTCGCGGCACGCGGGCTTCCGTTCGACCTCGCCCACGGGGTGGGAAACGTGGTGATCGCGCTCGCCGTCGGGCCGGAGCTCCGCCGCGTCCTCGACCGCTTCGGTCGTCGTCTTCGGACCGAGATCGTGTGGTCGGGCGGCGCCGAGCTCGCCGCCCGCGAAGGGCGCTAGCATCGATCCGATGGCCGTCGCCTCGCCCGACCAGTACCTCGCGGACCTGAACGAGGCGCAGCGCGAGGCCGTCCTCGCCACGGAAGGGCCCGTCCTGGTGGTCGCCGGAGCCGGCTCGGGAAAGACCCGCGTGCTCACGTACCGGGTCGGGCACCTCGTGGCCGCGTGCGGCGTAAAGCCGCAGGAGATCCTCGCCATCACCTTCACGAACAAGGCCGCCGAGGAGATGAAGCGGCGCCTCGAGGACCTGCTCGGCGAAGTGGCGCGGACGATGTGGGTGATGACGTTCCACGCCGCGTGCGGCCGGATCCTCCGCCGCGAGGTGCCGCGCCTCGGCTACCGCTCCAACTTCACCATCTACGACCAGGCCGATCAGATCCGCCTCGCGAAGGCGTGCCTCGAGGAGCTCGAGCGCGACCCGAAGCGCTTCGCGCCGCGCGGGATCCACGCGCAGATCTCGATGGCGAAGAACCAGCTCGTCTCTCCGGAGGAGTACCGCCGCCGGGTCGCCTCGTTCTACGACCAGACGGTCGCGGACGTCTACGACCTCTACCAGCGCCGCCTGTTCGCCTCGAACGCGCTCGACTTCGACGATCTCCTCATGCTCACCGTCGACGTCCTCGAGCGCTTCCCTGAGGCGCGCGAGCGCTGGCAGAAGGCCTTCCGGTACATCCTCGTCGACGAGTACCAGGACACGAACCACGCCCAGTACCGCCTGCTCCAGCTCCTCGGCGGCAAGCACGGGAACGTCTGCGCGGTCGGCGACCCCGACCAGTCGATCTACGCCTTTCGCGGCGCCGACATCCGGAACATCCTCGAGTTCGAGCGCGACTTCGAGGGGGTGCAGATCGTCGCGCTCGAGCAGAACTACCGCTCCACGAACCGGATACTGCGCGCCGCGAACGCCGTCATCGCCGAGAACCGCGAGCGCAAGCCGAAGGATCTGTGGAGCGACCTCGGCGAAGGCATGCCCGTGCGCGTCATCGAGGTCGAGGACGAGCACGCCGAGGCGCGCTTCGTCGCCGCGGAGATCGCCGCTCTCGCGGATGAGGGCTACTCCGGCGCCGAGATCGCCGTCTTCTACCGGACGAACGCGCAATCGCGCGTGATCGAGGACACCCTCGTTCGCCAGGACATCGCCTACCAGGTGATCGGCGGGCCGCGCTTCTACGAACGCGCCGAGATCAAGGACGCGGTCGCATACCTCCAGGCGATTGACAACCCGTACGACGCCGTC
>DASZKB010000239.1:0-4514 GCA_035947475.1 Gaiellaceae bacterium
CCGTCTTCCCGTCCGACGCGTAGATGAGCCCGCGCTTGATCGTCAGCTGCTTGACGACGAGGTTCGGGTTCCCCTGGCGCGCCTCGAGCTCCGGCGCCTGCCAGAGCCAGTAGCTGAGGGTCGCGACGAGCGCGAGGAAGAGTCCGGCGAAGACGAAGAAGAGGTGGCGGATCTGCGCGTTCACGACGGTTCTCGGGAGACGTGGTTCGAGACCATGAGGAGGAGCCCGACGAGAAGGAAGTTGGCGACGACGCTCGAGCCGCCGTAGGACACGAAGGGGAGGGTGATCCCGGTGAGCGGGATGAGGCGCGTGACGCCGCCGACGATGATGAACGCCTGGATCCCAAGCGTCGCGGTGAGCCCGGCGGCGAGGAGCTTCGAGAAGCCGTCGTCGGCGAGAAGCGCGATCCGGAAGCCGCGGTAGACGAAGAGGAGGTAGAGGAGGATGACGGCCACCGCGCCGGCGAGCCCGAGCTCCTGAGCGATCGCGGAGTAGATGAAGTCGGTCTCGAGGTAGGGGATGTAGCTCTCGCCGTTCTCGTTCAGGAGGACGCCGCGACCGAGGCCCTGGCCGAAGAGCCCGCCGCCCGCGATCGCGTAGAGCGACTGGACGAGCTGGTAACCCTCGCGGAACGGGTCGCTCCAGGGATCGAGCCAGATGGAGATCCGGCCGCTCACCCGCGGGATGAGCTGGTACACGGTGAAGGACCCCAGGGCGAAGAGGGCGAGCCCGACCGCCACGTACGGCCACCGCCCCGTGGCGACGTAGAGCATGGCGAGGAAGATCGAGAAGTAGAGAAGCGCCCCGCCGAGGTCGTTCGTCGCGACGAGCACGAGCATCGCGCCTCCCCAGATCGCGAGCAGCGGGCCGAAGTGCTTCGGCGAGGGAACGCCCAGGCGGCCGAACCCCATCGAGAGGAGCTCCCGGTTGTCGCGGAGGTAGCCGGCGAGGAAGACGACGAGGAGGACCTTCGCGAACTCGCCCGGCTGGAAGGCGATCGGGCCGAGGCGCACCCAGAGCGTCGCCCCGTTCACGGTCTCGCCGAGGAGCGGGAGAGCCGGCAGGACGAGGAGCGCGATCGCCGCGACCCCGAGCGTGTATTTGAGCCGGTCGAGCTTGCGGTGGTCGCGGACGAGCAGGACGAGCGCGGTGAAGAGCGCCACGCCGACCACGATCCAGAGCCCCTGCCGAAAGGCGCGGTCAGGCTCGATCCGGTAGATCATCGTGACGCCGATGGCGGTCAAGAGGCCGGCGATCGGGAGGAGGTACGGATCGGAGCGCGGCGCCGCCATGCGGACGACGAGGTGCGCCGCGACGAAGAGCGCGAAGAAGAACGCCGCGTACGAGAGCGAGGCCGCCGAGACCAACGACTGGCGCGCGATGTAGACGCTCGCGAACCCGGCCGCGGTAAGCAGCCCGACCAGCAGGAGGTTCAGGAGCTCACGGTTGCGGAGGCCGAGCCTCATCTCGAGCGCGCCTACGGCGTCGCCTCTTCCTCGTAGGGCGCGACCTGTCGACGGGCCTCGTCGTAGGTGACGAACTCGTGGTCGAAGAGCTCCGCACGCTCCTCCGACGAGAGCTGGACGGCCTGGAGACGGCTGATGTACCGGGCGCGATACAGGACGACGCCTCCGCCCAGGTCCACGGGGACGCCCTGGTAGACGGCGACGTAGCCGTCGTCGCTCGCTCCCACGAAGTGCGAGCGCGCCAGGCCCCAGATCGCGGCCGCGACGATGGCGACGAGGAAGGCGAGCGCGAGCAGAGACCAGACGAGGACGCGCGGCCAGCGGCGTCGCGCGCGCTCTGCCGGCTCCTGGACCGTCTCGGCCGGCGCGGGCGCCGGCTCCGCGACCGCCGCCTCGGCCGCCGCGGGAGGAGGGGTGAGCGTAGGCGCCTCGAGGCCGGAGAGGGTGTCCTCGAGGTCCTGTTCGGGCCCGCGACCGTTCGTCTGGCCGACGTCGTTCCCGTCCACTCTGAAGAGGACGATCGTGATGTTGTCCTCGCCACCGCGGCGGTTGGCTGCCTTGACGAGCCTCCTGGCCACTTCCTCGAGGCTCTCCGTCTCGGCCAGCGCCTGCAGGATCTCGTCGTCGCCGACCATCGTCGTGAGGCCGTCGGAGCAGAGAAGGAACACGTCTCCGGGCTCGGCGTCGACCGCCAGCGTGTCGACGTCGACGTCGGGATCGGTTCCGAGTGCCCGGGTTATCACCGACCGCTGCGGATGCGTCTCCGCCTCCTCAGGGGTCAGCCGGCCGCTTCGCATCAGGTCGGCGACGAGCGAGTGGTCCTCGGTGAGCTGCTCGAGCTCGCCGCCCCGGATCCGGTACGCGCGCGAGTCGCCCACGTGCCCGATCGCGACGGCGTCTCGCGCGAGCATCGCCGCGGTGATGGTCGTCCCCATCCCCGACGCGTGCGCGTCGCTTCGGGCACGCTCGTAGATCTGGCGGTTCGCCTCCTGGATGAGGGCGACGACGCGCTGCTCGGGGTCGCCCTCGTCCGCGGGGGAGCCACGGAGAACGGCCGCGGCGAGCTGCGAGGCGACCTCGCCGGCCTGAGCGCCGCCCATTCCGTCCGCAACCGCGAAGAGCGGCGGGTCGACGACGTAGGCGTCCTCGTTACGCCGGCGCTTCCGCCCCGCATCGGTGACGCCCGCGGTCTGCGCGACCCTCACTCCGCCGCCCTCAACGCTCAACCCTCAGCTCCGTGTCGCCGACCTTGACCATGTCGCCGTCGCGCAGCCGGCGTCGTCCGTCGACGCGTTCGCCGTTCACGAACGTCCCGTTCGTCGAGTCGAGATCGATAAGCCAGATCCCGTCTCGTTGGGCCTCGACGCGCGCGTGGCGCGCCGACGCGAAGTCGTCGCGCCCGAGCACGACCGTATTGTCCCCGGCGCGGCCGATGGTAAGCGGGACCGGGCCGGCGTCGAACGACTCGCCGGGCTCAAGCGCAGGGCTCCGCGCGACCACGAGGCGCGCGGGCGCCGCGCCCGCCCCGTCGCCCCGCCGCGCGGCTTGCGCGGGGGCTAGCACGAAGCTCTCCTGCGGGACGCTGAGATCGCGCGCGGCCGAGCGGACGACTCTCCAGATGAAGAGGTAGAGGCCGACGAGAAAGAGGACCTGGAGCGCGAGTAAGACCTGCTCGACCAGGGCCTTCTCCTAAGCCTGCTCGAACGTGAGCTCCGTCTGCCCGAGAACGATCCGGTCCGAGTGCTCGAGGCGCGCGCGCTCGGTCCGCTTCCCGTTCACCTCGACCCCGTTGGTCGAGTTCAGGTCGAGGATCCAGTAGGAGCCGTTCTCGTGGCGGATCTCCGCGTGGCGCCGCGACACGTTCGGATCACTGAGGGTGATGTCGCACTCCCGCGAGCGGCCGACGACGGTCTGCCCCTTTGCGAGCTCGTGCCTCCGGCCGGCGACCGCGACGACGGCGCGCGCGACCGCCTCGCGCTCCGGCGGGGGCTGCTCGCTCGGCTTGTAGATGCGGGTCGCGCCGGGATCTTCCTGCGCGAACGCCGGCGCGGCGTCGCGCGCCGGCGCGGCCTGCCGCGGCTGCACCATCCGGGTCGCGATCCCGAACTCGCCGAGGTCGAGCTCGTCGTCCTCGTCCATGACGACCCGAGGCGTCGAGAGGAGCGCGTACCCCTCGCGGCGGGCGTGCTCGGCGAGATAGTCGGCGAGCTCGGTCAGAAGCGAGTCCTCGTAGCCCCTGAACTTCTCCCGGTCGGCCGGCGAGAGGTAGAGGAGGTACTCGTTCGGGACGTAGACGCGCGAGACCGAGATCGTCTTGTGCTCGTCCATCTCCTTCGCCAGCTTGCGCGCAAGCTCGACCGGCTGAACGTGCGACCGAAACGCGCGCCCGAAGACGCCCTCGAAGAGGGATTCGATCCTGTGTTCGATGCTGCGAAGGACGCTCACACGCTGCGGGGCGGGCTGCCCCCCGCCGATCGAGTCTAGTGGTTCGTGTGTCGACGTCGGCGCAGCGTTGGCGGTCGACGAGCGAGGCCAGGCAAGGACGCAGGGAGCCCGCGTACTGGACGAAAGTACGCGGCGACCGAGGACACCGCCTGGCGATGCTCAGCGGCCGCCCAGGGCCCGGTTGACGTCGCCGCGCGAGCCACTGTGGTTACTCGCCGTGCGAGATCGCTTCACCGCGAGGGCAGCGAGCGCGGCCGTGGCGGCCCACCCGCCCGCGACGGTCGCCGCCGCGGACGCGCCCGCCGCGCCGGTGAGCGGCGGCGCGAGCACGGTTGCGCCGACGACGGCCGAACCCCATGCCGAGAGGGCCCACGGCCCGCGAGAGAGCGCAAGCGGCGCCACGGTGGCCGCGGCGGCGAGAAGGGCGCCGGCCAGCGGAAGCGCCGGATGCTCGGCGAGAAACGAGCCGAAGGCTGCGACAACCGCCAGCGGCCGCTCGCTCCCGGAGATTCCGAGCCCGAGCGGCGGCGCCTCCGCGGTAATCGGCAACGGAGAGCGCGTCAGGCCGGCGACCGCGACGGCGTCGTCGGCGGGGTCGAGCC
>DASZKB010000240.1:0-2387 GCA_035947475.1 Gaiellaceae bacterium
CGAGAGATCCCGCAGACGGCGTTCAGGTTCGCGCCGTCGTAGTAGAGGAGGGCGCCCGCCTCGTGGAAGATCCGCGCCACCTCTTCGATCGACTCGTCGAAGAGGCCGAGCGTCGAGGGGTTCGTGAGCATGAGGCCGGCGGTTCGCTCGTTCACGTGCGCGCGCAGGAAGTCGAGATCGAGGTTTCCGCGCGCGTCCGTGCCGACGTTCCGTAGCTTGTAGCCGCCCATCGTGACGCTCGCGGGGTTCGTCCCGTGCGCCGTGTCGGCCACGAAGACCTCCTCGCGCTCGCTCTCGCCGCGATCGTCGAAGTAGGCGCGCATGAGCATGAGGCCCGTGAGCTCGCCCTGGGAGCCGGCCGCGGGCTGCAGAGAGACGGCCGGGAGCCCGGCCACCTCGGCGAGGATCTCCTGCAACCGCCACATCAGCTCGAGCGCCCCCTGCGCCGCGTCCTCGTCCTGCAGCGGGTGGAGGTCCCGGAAGCCGGGGAGCGCGACGACGCGCTCGTTGACGCGCGGGTTGTGCTTCATCGTGCACGAGCCGAGCGGGTAGAAGCCGGTGTCGATCCCGAAGGTGCGGTCGGCCAGAGCGGTGAAGTGGCGGACGAGCTCGGGCTCGGAGACCTCGGGGAGACGGGGCGGTTCCTCGCGGCGCAGGTCGTCGGCGATCTCGGGGACGGGCAGATCGTGCTGCGGGAGCGACGAGGCGCGCCGCCCAGGGCGCGACTTCTCGTAGATCAGCTTCACGGTGCCAGCACCTCGGCGAGCCGATCGATCTCGGCAGGCGTCCGCTTCTCGGTCACCGCGACCAGTAGCGCGTCGTCCATCCCCTCGTAGTCGCGCCCGAGCGCGTAGCCGGGGTGGACGCCGTGCTCGCGCGCCGCCCGGACGGCCTCGCTCGCGGGCCGTCCGACGCGGACGGCAAACTCCTTGAACGTTGCCTGCTCCGGAAACACCAGGGGAAGGTCGAGCCTGTCCTTCGCGTACTCGGTGAGCGCGAGGCAGGTCTCCCCCACCTGCCGAAGCCCCTGCGGGCCGAGCCACGAGAGATAGATGAGCCCCGCCAGCGCGAGCAGCGTCTGGTTCGTTGGGATGTTGTGCGTCGCCTTTTCGCGGCGGATGTGCTGCTCGCGCGTCTGGAGCGTCAGGACGTAGCCGCGCTTGCCGTCGACGTCGGTTGTCTCCCCCACGATCCGGCCCGGCATACGCCGGATGTAGTCGGCGCGGGCGGCGAAGAAGCCGTAGTGGGGACCGCCGTATGCGACGTAGTTCCCGGCCGGCTGCCCCTCGCCGATCGCGAGCGCGCACCCGTACCTTCCCGGCGCCTCGAGGACGCCGAGCGAGAGCGGGTCGACGTGCGCGACGGGGAGCGCTTCGGCGTCGTTGGCGGCCGCGGCGAGCTCCGGCGCCGGCTCGAGGCAGCCGAAGAAGTTCGGTTGCTGGAAGATCGCGCAGGCCGCGTTCTGGGCGGCCTCGCGGAGCTCGTCGGGGTCGGTGACCCCGCCCCGCTGCGGCACCTCGACGACCTCGAGGCCGAAGCCGGGCGCGTACGTCTTCACGACCTGGCGTACCTGCGGGTTCACGGTCTCGCACAGGACCACCTTCGAGCGGCCGGTGGCGTGCTTGGCGACGTAGCAGGCGTCGGCGGCGACCGTGGTGCCGTCGTAGCTCGACGCGTTCGAGACGTCCATGCCCGTCAGCTCGCAGATCGCGGTCTGGTACTCGAAGATCGCCTGGAGGACGCCTTGGCTCATCTCCGGCTGGTACGGCGTGTACGCCGTCAGGAACTCGCCCCGCGCGAGCATCGCGTCCACCACCGCCGGGACGTAGTGGTCGTACAGGCCGGCTCCGAGGAACGAGAGCTCCTGGCCGGTGTCGACGTTGCGAGAAGCGAGCTCCTCGAGGTGGCGCACGAGCTCCGGCTCCGAGAGCGCCGGCTCGAGGTCGAGCGGACGGCCGAGGCGGAGGTGCCCGGGGATGTCGACGAACAGGTCCTCGACCGAGGCGACTCCGATCGTCTCGAGCATCGCCTCGCGATCGGCGTCAGTGAGCGAGACGAAGCTCACTGCTCCTCGAGAAGCTGGCGGTACGCCGCGACGTCGAGGAGGTCGTCCGCCTCGGACGGCTCGGAGAGCCGGATCTTGACGAGCCAGCCATCCCCGTACGGGTCTTCGTTCACCGTCTCCGGCGCGTCCACGATCGCCTGGTTGACGTCGATGACCTCGCCCGAGAGCGGTGCGATGACATCCGAGACGGCCTTGACCGACTCGACCTCGCCGTAGCTCTCGTCCTTGGCGACCTGCGCGCCTTCCTCCGGCGGCTCGAAGTGGACGAGCTCGCCGAGCGCGTCCTGGGCGTACCACGTGATCCCGAGCGTCGCCGTGTCGC
>DASZKB010000241.1:0-2458 GCA_035947475.1 Gaiellaceae bacterium
GTCGTCACGCTGGGCGTCGCGGCCGTTTCCGCCGACGCTTGCGCCGGCGCTGCCGTCGCCGGCTGGCTCGCGAGTCGAGCGCGGGCCTGCTCTTCGAGCCGGCGCTGCCGCTCCGCCTCCGCGGCTTGCAGCTGGGCGATCTCGTCCTTCACCTGCGCGAGCAGCCGCTGGCGCTCGGCGAGCTGTCGCTCGATCAGCCGTCGCCGCGCGGCGCGCTCGGCGACCACCCGGGCCTGCTCGGCCCGCGCGCGGGCCAGCTCGCGCTTGCGCCGCTTGATCTCGGCGCGGAAGGCGCGCACTTCCCGCGCGATCCGCGCGTCTTCTGCGGAGACGCGGCTGACCGCGTCGACACGGTCGAGCATCTGCCCGAGGCTCGTCGCGCCGAGGAGCACCTCGACGACGTTCGCCTCGCCCGCCTCGTAGAGCGCGACCAGGCGGCCCTCGAGAACCGCCTGCGCCTTCCCGTAGTTCGAGCGCGCGATGACGAGCCGGCGCTTGTTCTGCGTCTGCTCGGCCTTGATCTCGTCGAGCCGCTCCTGAGCGGCGTTGTACGCGTCGATGACGTGCCCGAGGTCGGCGTCGATGGCGCGGATCTCGCCGAGGATGCTCGCGGCCTGCGCCTGCTTCTCGGCGATCTTCGGCTCTGCGGTCGCGGGCGTCGTGGCAACGAGAGCGGTCGCGACGGCGAGAACGGCGAGGGACGCCTTGCGGAGGGCCGGCGGCGTCACAGCCGCGGGATGCTAACAAGGACGATTAAGGCGTGGTAGGGTCACCGGCTCGTGCGGGCGCGTTCTCTCGACCGGCCGGCTCGCCTCGCTGCGTTACTCGTCCTCGTAGCCGCGCTCCCCGCAGCGGCGGATGCGCGAGCGGACGACCCCGAGTCCGTTCGCCGGGAAGCCGCGCGCCTCGAGGCCGAGAGCGCCGCCGCGGCCGACCGCTCGCAGCAGGTCCTGCTCGAGCTTTACGCGCTCGAGAGCAAGCTCGCGCGCGCGGAGCGGCGGATCGAGACGCTCCACTCGCGGGCGCGCGAGCTGGACCGCCGCCAGGCGTCGGCCCGCAATCTGCTCGCGATCGCGCGCCGGACGTACACGACCATGCAGCGGCAGCTCGCCGTCCGCCTGCAGGAGCTCTACGTCGAGGGCGAGGTCGATCCGCTCGCCGTCCTCCTCGGCGCCGAGTCGCTAGCCGACGCGATCGACGCGCTCGACGGGCTCGACAGTCTCGCGCGCCACGACCGCGCGATCATCGCGCAGGTGCGGCGAGCCCGGGCGACCATGCGCTCGGCGCTCGAGAGGCTCGAAGACCGCGAGGCGGAGCTCCGCGCCGTCCTCGGGGAGGCCGAAGCGGCCCGCGCCGCGCTCCTCCAGGCGCAGGCCGAGCGCAGCTCGTACCTCGCGCGCCTCGAGCGCGAGCGGGTCTTGAACGTGAACCGGATCGCGACGCTCACGGCCCGCGCCGAGGCGATCGAGGCCCGCTCGGAGGACGTCGCGAGCGCAACTCCGGCGGTCCCGGTCTCGGCGCCCTCCCCGTCGATCCCGGTGGTGGCTGCTCCGGCGCCCCCTGTCGCGTGCGGACGCCAGATGACGGTCGTGGCGACCGGGTACAGCCTTCCAGGCACGACCGCCACGGGAATGCCCGTCGGCCCCGGCGTCATCGCCGTCGATCCGTCTGTCATCCCGCTCGGGACGCGGATGACGATTCCGGGCTACGGCGAAGGCGTCGCCGCCGACACGGGCTCGGCGATCAAGGGCGCGATCATCGACCTCTGGTTCCCGTCCACCGCCCAGGCGCTCGCCTGGGGTCGCCGGACCGTCACGATCACGCTGCACGGGTAGAATCGCTCCCGTTTGAACGAGGGGGTTGCGTGAGCGAGACCGTCCCGGAGGGAGCGCGGCGCGACGGTGACATCGAAGAACCGCGGGTCCTCCTCGTCGACGATCACGATCTCTTTCGGACCGGCCTGAAGACGCTCCTCGAGGAGCAGGGGATCCGCGTCGTCGGCGAGGCCGCGAACGGCCAGACGGCGCTCCGGATGGTGAGCGAGCTGGCCCCGGAGGTCGTGATCATGGACCTGAACATGCCGGGTCTCTCCGGCGTCGCGACGACACGCGAGGTGACGTCGCTTTCGCCTTTGACGCGCGTCGTCGTCCTGACGATCTCGTCCGACGACAACGACGTCATGGACGCGGTCATGGCCGGCGCGTGCGGCTACCTGCTCAAGGACTCGTCGATCCATGACCTCGTGGGCGGGATTTGCGCCGCCGCGGCGGGCGAGTCGCTCATCTCGCCGCAGATCGCGGCCAAGGTGCTGCAGCGGCTCCGGGCGCAGGGAACGAGCGCGGACGTCGCCGAGAAGGTGACCGCCGAGCTCTCCGACCGCGAGATCGAGGTCCTGAAGCTGATCGCGAACGGGAAGGACAACGCCGAGATCGCGCGGGACCTCTTCATCAGCCCGAAG
>DASZKB010000242.1:0-4483 GCA_035947475.1 Gaiellaceae bacterium
TTCAGAACATCGAGCACATCCGCGACCCCCGCTTCGAGTTCGTCCACGGCGACGTCACCGAGCACATCGAGATCCCGGGCCCTATCGACTTCGTCTTCCATCTGGCCAGCCCGGCGAGCCCGATCGATTACCTGCGCCTCCCGCTCCACACCCTCAAGGTCGGCTCGTACGGGACCCACCACGCCCTCGGGCTCGCGAAGTGGAAGCGCGCGCGATTCCTGCTCGCCTCGACGAGCGAGGTCTACGGCGACCCGCAGGTGCATCCGCAGCCGGAGACCTACTGGGGCCACGTCAACCCGATCGGGCCGCGCGGCGTCTACGACGAGGCGAAGCGCTACGCCGAGGCGATGACGATGGCGTACCACCGCCAGCAGGGCGTGGACACCTGCATCGCGCGCATCTTCAACACCTACGGGCCGCGCATGCGCCCGCACGACGGACGCGCGATTCCGACGTTCCTCCGCCAGGCGCTCGAGAACAAGCCACTCACCGTCTTCGGTGACGGCTCGCAGACGCGGAGCTTCTGCTACGTCGACGACATGGTGCGCGGCCTCTACCTCCTCGCGACGAGCGGCGAGCACCTCCCGGTCAACCTCGGGAACCCCGAGGAGATGAGCCTCCTGGAGCTCGCCCAGTCCGTCCTCCTTGCAACAGGCTCCGAGAGCGAGATCGTTTTCGAGGCTTTGCCGATCGACGACCCGCAGGTGCGCCAGCCCGACATCACCCGCGCGCGGGCGGTGCTCGGCTGGGAGCCCGAGGTCCCGCTCGAGGAGGGTCTGCGCCGAACGATCGCGTCCCTCGGCTACGCGGCCGAGGTCGTTCGCGCCTAACTTCAGCAGCGTCGCCGGCCGTCTCCCCGAGCGGCTCGGTCGTCACGCGGAAGGCACTGCTCAAGGCGAAAACCGAAGCTGGCTAGGCTAGAAAGGTGGCCCGCCCGCTTCTCGTCCGCGCCGCGCTGCGCGAGCCCGTCGAGCGCACCCCGGTCTGGTTCATGCGCCAGGCGGGGCGGTCGCTTCCGGAATACCGGGAGATCCGGCAGCGCCACGGGCTCTTCGAGATCTGCCGCCGTCCCGAGCTCTGCGCCGAGGTGACGCTCCAGCCGGTTCGCGCCCACGACGTGGACGCCGCGGTCATGTTCGCCGACATCATGCTCCCCGTCCTCGGCATGGGGGTCGACGTCGAGCTCGTCGAGGGCGTCGGCCCGGTGGTCGCGGCACCCGTTCGCGCCCGCGAGGACGTCGCGCGGCTCGGCGTTCCGGCCCCCGAGGAGGCGGTCCCGTTCGTGCTCGAGGCGGTGCGCCTCGTCCGCGACGAGCTCCCCAGCGAGAAGGCCGTGATCGGCTTCGCGGGCGGTCCCTTCACCGTCGCGGGCTATCTCGTCGAAGGACGCCCGACGCGCGAGTTCACGAAGACGAAGGCTTGCATGTACGGCTCGCCGGACGTCTGGCACGCGCTCATGGAGAAGCTCGCGGAAGCGTTCGCCGCGTACGTCGTGGCGCTCGCTGGCGCCGGCGCAGACGTCATCCAGCTCTTCGACTCGTGGGTCGGGGCGCTCTCCGCCGACGACTACCTCGAGTTCGCCGCGCCCTACTCCGCGCGGATCCTCGAGGCCGTCGAGGTGCCGACGATCCACTTCGGGACCGGCACGGCGCACCTCCTCGAAGCGCTCAGCGAGGTGGGCGGAGACGTGATCGGGCTCGACTGGCGCGTCCCGATCGACCAGGCGTGGGAGCGGGTCGGCTTCGACCGCGGCGTGCAGGGGAACCTCGACCCCGCGCTTCTCCTCGGCCCGTTCGAGCGGACGCGTGCGGCGGCGCTTCGCATCCTCGACGCCGTCGGCGGCCGGCCCGGCCACATCTTCAACCTCGGCCACGGCGTCTTGCCGGACACCGACCCGGCCGACCTCCGTCGCCTCGTCGAGCTCGTGCACGAACGGACGGCCGCCGGGGTCCCCGCTTGACGACCGCCGTCGTCCTCATGGCCTACGGAAGCCCGTCCCGGCCGGAGGAGGTGCCCGCGTACCTGGCGGACATCCGGAGCGGCCGCACCACCCCACCCGAGCTCGTCGAGAACCTCACGGAGCGCTACCGCCGGATCGGGGGATCGCCGCTGAACGAGATAACCGAGAGGCAGCGCGCCGCACTCGCGCGCGAGCTCGACATGCGCGTCTACGTCGGCATGAAGCACTGGCGGCCGTCGATCAGCGACGCGGTCGAGCACGCGGTCGGGGACGGCGCCGAACGCCTCGTCGGCCTCGTGCTCGCGCCGCACTACTCGAAGATGTCGATCGGCGGCTACCGCGCGCGGCTCGAGCGGGCGCTCGCGGGACGCGCCGAGCTTGTCTTCGTCGAGAGCTGGCACGACCACGAGCCGTATCTCGACACGGTCGCAGACCGCGTGCGGGGGACGGACGCGCACGTCGTCTTCACGGCGCACAGCCTTCCCGCGCGGGTCGTCGAGAAGGGTGATCCGTACCGGGACGAGCTCCTCGAGACGGCGCGCCTCGTCGCCGAGCGCGCGGGCGTCGAAAGCTGGTCCTTCGCGTTCCAGAGCGCGAGCGAGACGGGGACGCCTTGGCTCGGGCCCGACATCTTGGAGGAGCTCGCGGAGCTCCGCGCCCGCGACGTGCGAAAGGTGCTCGTGGCGCCCATCGGGTTCGTAGCCGATCACCTCGAAATCCTGTGGGACCTCGACGTCGAGGCGCGAGAACGCGCACGTGAGCTCGGGCTCGAGCTCGAGCGGACTCCGTCCTTGAACGACGATCCGGCGTTCATCGCCGGCCTGGCCGCGCTCGTCAGGCAGGTCGTCGGGACCCCGAGCCGAATCCCGACCGGATGAGCTCGCGCACGTGTCCCGACTGGCCCACGCTGCTCGAGGTGGCGCCCGACCTCCACTTCAAGCACTACAGCGTCGCCGAGGCGCAGCTCCCTGCCGAGGCGCTGGTGAACCTCGCGGATTTCCCGCTGGACGCGATCGCGCTCTGCGCCGACCTCGAGCACAACGTTTTCAACCCGGGCCACACGGACCCGGCCGTCGTCGCCGCGCTCGGCGATTCCTACTGGTACGACCTGAGCGAGTGGGCGCGGCGCGGCCCGCGCGTCTAGCCGAGCCGCTCCGCCACGAAGACCGCCGTTCGATACGGGAGCGGAAAGGTCGCCTTCCCGCGTAGCTCCGGGTGCGTCGCGGCGAGCTCGCGAACGTCACGGAGCACGCGCTCGCGCTCGTCGGGCGCGAGCGCGGCGACGAAGCTGATCGAAGCCACGCGCGCCACCAGCCTCTCCGCGTCGAGCTCGTGGGCGAACGGGAACTGCCGCTCCTCGAGCGGGCCGAACAGCGTCGCCGTGGCGAACGCGCGCTCCCAGCGCCGCGAGACGTACCGAGGCACGTCGCCGCGATGCGGCTCGACGATGTCGCTCAGGCGGGCGACCCAGTCGACGGACTCGTCGCGCGCGTTCCAGATCAGGCCGAGGCGACGGCCGGGCCGGAGGACGCGGTGGATCTCGGCGAGCGCGCGCGCGTTCGCGAACCAGTGGAACGCTTGCCCGACCGCCACGGCGTCCACCGCTGAGTCCGGGAGAGGGATGTCCTCGGCCGTCCCGTCGAGCGTGTCGACGCCCGGAAGCTCCCGCTCGAGTCGCGCCCGCATCTCGGCGATCGGCTCCACCGCCACGATCGCCGCGCCGGTCGGGAGGAGCTGACGCGTGAGCTTCCCCGTGCCGGCGGCGAGGTCGAGGACCGTGTTCGAGCTCGTGATCGCGAGCCTCTCGACGAGCCAGGCGACGCCTTCCGGTGGGTAGCCGGGGCGCGCGCGCTCGTACTCGTCGACCGACCGCCCGAAGCCGATGGTCGCGAGCTCGTGGACCCGGTCGCCGCGCACGCAGCGCGGACGTTAGTCGGACGCCCTCCTGGGTAGGGGTCCAACCGAGGGGGGTTCCAACGAGAAAGGAGAACCATGGCGACCATCACCAGTCCGCGTGACCTCTTCCTGCACGAGCTCGGGGACGTCCTCTACGTCGAGGAGAAGCTCGAGCAGGAGGTCTTGCCGCAGTTGATCGGCGAGGTGACCGATCCCGAGCTTCGCAAGGGCTTCGAGAAACACCTCGAGCAGACGCGGAGCCACGTCGAGAACGTCGAGTCTGTCTTCGAGCAGCTCGGCGAGCAGCCGACCTCGGAGGAGTGCGTCGGGTTCGAGGGGCTCCGGCGCGAGCACGACAAGATGACGGGCGAAGTGGCCCAGGCGCTCCTGGACGCGGTCGCGACCGCCTCGGCGACGAGGACGGAGCACTACGAGATCGCGGCGTACGAGGGGCTGATCACGAAGGCCCGCGCGATGGGCGAGAAGCGCGCGGTCGACCTGCTGGAGCGGAACCTGAAGGACGACAAGGAGACGGCGAGGCAGCTCGAGTCGATCGCCAAGCGGCTCTCGAAGGAGCAGACGAAGGAGATGACGGTCTAGATCTGCCGGGGGGGGGGGGGGGGGGGG
>DASZKB010000243.1:0-5530 GCA_035947475.1 Gaiellaceae bacterium
AGCAGATCGTGAACCCGGACTCGAGAATCACGCCTGGCTTCCAGCCCGTGATGCCGAAGGACTTCGGCGAGCGGCTGTCGGATCCGCAGATCGACAGCCTCGTCGAGTACCTCGTGAGCGTGGCGGGGAGGCGCTGATGGCGATCGAGACGCACCAGCAGCACGCCGCTCCGCCCGGGGAGCACGCGCCGCCGCCGCGGCCGCCGACAGGCCTCGGCCGCCTGAAGGCCGCCGGCTGGCTCCGAGCGCTTTGGGTCGTGCCGCTCTCGTTCCTCGCCTCGACGGCGCTCGCGGGCGGCCTCCGGAGCCTCGTCGGGTACGAGCCGACCTGGGACGCGCAGGTCCTCATCACGACCTGGACCGTGATCGTCCCGCTCGCGTTCCTCGCCGCCATCGGCGGCTTCGACTACTGGGCGTACTGGATCTCGGGTCGACCGACGCGACCGGAGGATCACTCCGGGCACGGCGCGCGCTCGTGGCGCGACTACTTCCGCGTCAACACCGACCACAAGGTGATCGGCATCCAGTACACGGTCACGACGGTCTTCTTCCTCTTCGCCGCCGGGCTCATGGCGATGTTCATGCGCGCCGAGCTCGCCAAGCCGGGCATGCAGTTCGTGGACAACAACGAGTACAACGGCCTCTTCTCGGTCCACGCCACGCTGATGATCTTCCTCTTCATCATCCCGGCGTTCGCGGGGCTCGGGAACTACGTCATCCCGCTCATGATCGGCGCGCCTGACATGGCGTTCCCGCGCCTGAACGCGCTCTCGTTCTGGCTCCTTCCGATCGCCGGCCTGATCATGCTCTCGAGCTACCTGGTCCCGAACGGCGGCGCGTTCGGGGCCGGCTGGACGAACTATGTCCCGCTGGCGTGGCAGCAGCCCGAGGGGAACCTCATGTTCCAGATGGGCGTCCAGTGGGCGGGCGCGTCATCGATCATGACCGCGCTCAACTTCCTGGTCACCATCATCACGATGCGCGCGCCGGGGATGACCTTCTGGCGCATGCCGCTTCTCGTCTGGGCGAACTTCGCCACCTCGACGCTGGTCGTGATCGCGACGCCGTTCGTCGCCGGCTCGCAGTTCTTCATCCTCTTCGACCGCGTCCTCCACACGAACTTCTTCGTGCCGGACGAGGGCGGGCACGTCATCGCCTACCAGCACATCTTCTGGTTCTACTCGCACCCGGCCGTCTACATCATGATGCTGCCCGGCTTCGGGATCGTGTCCGAGGTCATCAGCGTCTTCGCGCGCAAGCCGATCTTCGGCTATCGCCTGATGGCGCTTTCCCTCATGGCGATCCTCATCCTCGGGTTCTCCGTCTGGGCCCACCACATGTTCGTGAGCGGAATGGCGCCGTGGCTTCGCATCCCGATGATGGTGACGACGATGATCATCGCCGTCCCGACCGGGATCAAGGTGTTCAGCTGGCTTGCGACGCTCTGGGAGGGACGCATCCGTTTCACGACGCCGATGCTCTTCGCGTCCGGCTTCCTCTCCATGTTCGTGATCGGCGGCCTCTCGGGCGTCTACCTCGGCTCGGTCCCGATCGACATCCACGCGAGCGACACGTACTTCGTCGTCGCCCACATCCACTACGTCCTCTTCGGCGGCTCGCTGTTCACGATCTTCGCCGGGATCTACTTCTGGTTCCCGAAGGCCACGGGGCGGATGTACAACGAGCGCCTCGGCAAGCTCCACTTCTGGTTGACCTTCGTGAGCTTCAACGCGACCTTCTTCCCGATGCACTGGATCGGGTCGCAGGGGATGCCGCGGCGCGTGTCCGACTACGCGCCCGAGTTCGCGACGTGGAACCTCTTCATCTCGATCGCGTCATTCGTCCTGGGCGCCTCAGCGCTCATCTTCCTGTACAACCTGGTCGTGAGCTGGCTGCACGGGGAGGCGGCGCCCGCGAACCCGTGGCGCTCGCTCACCCTCGAGTGGCAGGTCTCGTCGCCGCCGCCCATCTTCAACTTCGACGAGATCCCGCAAGTGGTCGGGAGCCCGTACGAGTACGGCGTCCGCGGCGCGCGCCACGCCGTCTTCGACGGCGCGCGAGCGCGCGAGCCGCAGCCCGGGGAGGTGGCGGTCCACTGAGCGAGCGGACGCCCCGGCGCATCCTCGTGCTCGCCAACGAGACGGTCACGGGCAAGACGCTCGTCGACCGGCTGAAGGAACGGGCCGACCAGGGGCCGATCGAGGTCCGGGTGATCGCGCCGCAGAACGCGCCGCGCGCCGGGTTCGTCGTCTATGACGAGAGCCGCCGCTCCTGCGCGGAGCGCCGGCTCCGCCGCGCGCTCGAGATGCTCGAGCAGGCCGAGATCTCGGCCGACGGGGAGGTCGTCGATCCCGACCCGCTGCAGTCGCTCAAGGACGCGCTCTACCAGCACCGGCCGGACGAGGTGATCATCTCGACGCACCCGGAGCTGAAGTCCCGCTGGCTGCGCGGCAACCTCGTCGACCAGGCCCGCAAGGCGGCCGGCGAAACGCCCGTCGAGCACCTCGTCGTCGACCTCTCGGCGCCCCGCGAGCGCGCCCACGTCATCGTCGTCGCGAACCAGACGCTCCTCGGGGACCCGCTGCTCGACGCCGTGCGCGAGCGCGCCGAGGAAGGGCCGGCCGAGTTCACGCTCGTCGCCCCCGCCGACGTCCCCGGCGTGCAGGAGCGCCTCGACGAGGCCGTGCGGCGCCTTCGCGACGCCGGACTCGCCGCGAGCGGGCACATCGGCCACCCGGACCCGTACATCGCCGTTATGAACGCGGTCGACGAGGAAGGGATCGACGAGGTCATCATCTCGACGTTCCCGAGGGCGACGTCGGGCTGGCTTCGCCGGAACGTCCTCGAACGGGTCCGCGGCGCCGCCAAGGTGCCCGTGCGGCACGTCGTCGTCGAGCCGGCCGAGGCCGAGGCCACCCCGGCGGGCTAGAAGGTGACCCGGCCGTGAGCGCCGTCGCCCACGCCCACGAGCACCCTCCGACCGCGAACCGAAGCTCGCGCGTCGACGCGCGCCTCCTCGGGATCTACCTCTTCATCGCCTCCGAGGTGATGCTCTTCGGAGCGTTCTTCTCGGCGTACTTCTTCGCGCGCGTCGGCGTCCACAACGAGACGTGGCCGCCCGAGCCGTTCGAGCTACCCGTCTACCTCGCGCTCCTGAACACGCTCATCCTCGTGACGTCGAGCTTCACGATGCACTGGGCGCTCCAGTCGGTGAAGCGGGACAACCGCGCGGGCCTCATCGGCGGCCTCTTTCTGACCCTCGCGCTCGGGTTCACCTTCCTCGTGATCCAGATTCGTGAGTACACCCGCCTCGGGTTCGCGCCGCACGACCTCGCCTTCGGGTCCACGTTCTACGGGCTGACCGGCCTCCACGGCGCGCACGTCTTCGTCGGGCTCAACCTTCTTCTCTACGCCCTCGTCCGCGCGCTCCGCGGCCACTACTCCTCCGACCCGGAGAAGCACCTCGGCGTCGAGATCCCGGGCATCTACTGGCACTTCGTCGACGTAATGTGGATCGTGGTGTACACGACGGTCTACGTCCTCTAGGTCGACGGGGGGCGCCGGTGAAGAATCCGATCCGCACCGAGGCCGAGGCGTTCAGCTTCGTGCTAGTCGTGGCCGCGCTCGCCGTCGCCGTGGCGCTCGCGGCGGTGCTCGGCGGCACGTGGGTCGCGCTCGGCGTCTTCCTCGCGCTCGCGCTCGGCGTCACGGTCGGCATCTATATGAAGAGCGAGCCGAAGGTGCGCGAGCCCGCCGTCTGGGAGCGGGGCCGCGGCGACCGGAAGATCCTCGTGGTCGCGAACGAGACCGTGGCGGGGCGGGCGCTCCGGAGCGAGATCGTCCACCGCGCCCGCCGGCGAGCCACCGAGATCCTCGTGGTCGCCCCCGCGCTCAACACGCGCCTCCGCCACTGGACGTCGGACGACGACCGCGCCCGCGCAGAGGCGCGCGACCGCGTCGAGCGCTCGCTCGCCGCCCTTCGCGAGGCGGGGATCGAGGCGCGGGGCGAGGTCGGCGACTCGGACCCGATCCAGGCGATCCAGGACGCCCTCCGGACGTTCGGGGCCGACGAGATCATCATCTCGACGCATCCGCCCGGGCGCTCGAACTGGCTCGAACGAGACGTGATCGAGCGCGCCCGCGAGCTGTACGGGTGCCCGATCGCGCACGTCGTCGTCGATCTCGAGCACGAGCAGGCGAAGGTTGGTGCCGCGCCCGCCTCGACCAGCTCGTCCTAAGGTGCCGCGCTGGGGGCCGCGGGCGGCGCGCCCTGGACCTTCGCCGCCTGTGCCACGTACGCCGCGACGTCGACGGCGTCCTGCCCTGTCACGAGGTCGGCCGGCATCGGCGGAGCGGCGAGATCGATCTGCTGCAGCGTGATGTCGTAGAACGTCGTCTCGTCGAAGCCCTGCAAGCGCGGGTAGCCGAAGGCGTCGTCGAGGTTCGGCCCCGTCGTTCCCTGGGTGCCGGCATCCGAGAGGACGTGGCAGGAGCCGCACTTCTCGATGAAGAGCTCCTTCCCGTTCGTCGTGTCGGCCCCGACGCGGCCGGTCGTCTCCTCGCCGCCCCCGCACCCGGCGAGGACGAGCGCTGCGCCGAGGAAAGCGACGGCGACGGCGCGGCGGCGCACTCGGCTAGCCGGGCGCGCGGTCCGCCTGCCCGATCTGGGCCACGGCCTCGTCGCGCGACTCGTAGATCGGGAAGACCTTGTCGAGCCCGGTGATCTCGAAGATCTTCGTGATATTGCGGTCCGCGCAGACGAGCGAGAGCTGCCCGCCGTTCGGGCGCAGCCGCTTGACGCCGCCGACGAGAACGCCGAGCGTCGTCGAGTCGATGAACGTCGTGTTCGAGAAGTCGATGACGACGTCCTTGCCGCCCTCGCCGATCACCTCGAGCAGCTGCTGCTTGAAGTCCGGCGCCGTGTAGAGGTCCACCTCGCCGGAGAGCGAGATGACGTACGCGCCGCCGTCGAGCTGCTCGGTGGAGATGTCGAAATTCATCCGGCCGCGGGATCGAGCGTCGGTACCTTAGCCACTCCGGCGGCTCGCCTGAAGCCGCTTTAGCTCGTCGCGGACGACCGGCGCGTTCGGATCGTCCGGCGCAAGAGCCAGAAAGCGCTTGTAGGCGGCGATCGCGCGGTTGGTGTCGCCGGCGAACTGCGACGCCTGGCCGAGCTGGAGGTGGAGCAGGGGGTCGTCGGGGACGAGCGTGGTCAGTCTCCTGTAGACCTCCGCTTCCTTCGCATAGGCGGCCTGCATCGTCTGGTAAGCGGCGGAGGATTGCTCGCTTGCCTGCGCGCTGACGGTGTCGGCGATCGGCCCGCCGCCGATCGCTTCGCGTAGGCGGCTCTGGCCCGGCGGCGCGACGGACTCAGGAAAGAGGTGCCGCTGCGCCTCGAGCTGCGCCTCGATGGCATCGTTCTGGGCGTCCGTCGCCTGCGCGTCGTAGAGAGCGGCAAGCTGCTGGAGCGCGTTCGTGTCCCGGCGCTTCATGTCGGTATAGATCTCGAGCTGCGCGATGGCGTCCTCCGT
>DASZKB010000244.1:0-9001 GCA_035947475.1 Gaiellaceae bacterium
GCGCTGCTCGCCGTTCCGGCGGTTGCGGCCATCCTGGCCCTGGCGGTGCGGCTCCGCGCCCCGCGCGGCCGCCGGGCGCTCGCGCTCGGCGCCATGGTGGCGGCGCTCTTCGTGGCGTGGACGCAGCGTCCGCGTTCGGAGCCGCCGCCGCCGAGCGGGCTTCGTATCTCATTCCTGGACGTCGGCCAGGGTGACGCGGTCCTCCTCCAGGTCCCCGAGGGAGCGATTCTCGTCGACCAGGGGCCGCCGGAGGGCGACGTCGCCGGGCAGCTTCGCTCGCTCGGCGTGCGGGCACTCGCCGCGCTGGTGCTCACGCATCCGCAACGCGACCACGTCGGCGGCGCCGCCGAGGTGCTCGCCGAGACGCGAGTTGCCTTCGCGCTCGATCCGCGACTCGCCGTCCGGAGCCCGGAGCAAGAGGCGGCGCTCGCCGAGGCGCGCAAGCGAGACGTCCCGGTCGCCGTCGCGCGGGCCGGAAGGGTTTACCGCCTCGGCCGGCTGCGCCTGCGCGTCCTGTGGCCGGAGGGAACCGGACTCCCGGGCGACGACCCGAACAACCACGCGATCGTCCTCCTCGCTTCGTACGGCGACGTGGACGCGCTCTTGACCGCCGACGCCGAGTCGCCCGTGACGCTCCCGCTCCGACCGCCCGCCGTCGAGATCCTGAAGATCGCGCACCACGGCTCGGCGGACGCCGGCCTGCCGGCGCTCCTCGAGCTCGTCCGGCCTCGCCTCGCCGTGATCTCGGTCGGCGCTCGGAACGACTACGGCCACCCGGCGCCGTCGACAGTGGCCGCGCTCGAAGACTTCCCGAACCTCGACGTCTACAGAACGGACGAGGACGGCCGCGTCGTCATCGAGACGGACGGCCGGCGCATGTCGGTCCGGGAGGAGCGCTGACTATCCTCCGCGCCGATGGCGACGGACGCGCTCGAGCCCGTCTACCTGATCGCGGGAAGCGACCGGCCGAAGGTGAGGCGCGCGCTCCGCCGCCTCCGCGCCCGTTTCCCCGAGGAGTCCGTGGACCTCCTCTCGGCCGACGCGACGTCCGCCGCCGACGCGGCGGCGGCGTGCAACGCGCTTGGCCTCTTCGGGAGCGACGGCGGCCGGCTCGTGATCGTGGAGGGTGTCGAGCGCTGGAAGCGCGACGACGTCGAAGCGCTCGCGCAGTACCTCGCGTCCCCGACCCCGGGGTCCGTGCTCGCCCTCGTCGCCGACGACAGGCCGAGGGACTCCAAGCTCGCCGATCTCTGCGGCCAGAAGGGCCAGGTGCTCGCGTACGACGCGCCGAAGCCGAAGGACCTCGCTGCGTGGGTGCGGACGGAGTTCGAGCGCCTCGGCGCGAGGGCCGACGAGGATGCCCCGCGCGCCCTCGTCGAGATCGTCGGCGACGATGTGGGCGCGCTCGCGGCGGAGATCGACAGGATCGCGACGTGGGCGGGGAAGGAGCCCGTCACGCGCGCTGACGTCGAGGCGCTCGCGACCCCGTCCCGGGAAACGGCGGCGTGGGCGCTCACGGACGCCTGGGGGGCGCGGGATGCCGGCGCCGCGCTCGCCGCGTGCGAGGCCGAGCTCGCCGCGAAGGAGCCCTTTCTCCTCGCCGTGCGCCTCGCCTCGCACGTCAGCCTCGTGCGCACCGTTCAGCTCCTCGCCGAAGAAGGGCTCGGCGCGCGCGAGATCGCGAAGCGCGTCCGCCTGCACGAGTTCCGCGTCCGCAAGGCGCTCGGGCATGCCGCCAACTACTCGCGCGACGAGCTCGACGCGGCGGTCCTCCGCCTGGCGGAGCTCGACGCCGCTCTGAAGGGAGCAAGCCCGCTCGCCTCGGAGCTCGAGCTCGAGCGCGCGCTCGTGGACCTGACGGCCGCCGGCGCTCACGCCGCGTGAGCGTATGGGCGAGACGCCGCTCACGAAGAAGCTCGGCATCAAGGAGGGCTCGAGAGTCGCGCTCGTCGGCGCACCGACCGGCTTCGCGGACGTCCTCGGCTCCTTACCGCGCGGCGCTGAGCTTCACTCGGTCGACGACGGACCCGCCGACGTCGTCCTCGCCTTCGCGACGAGCCGACGCGAGCTCGAGCGCGCTCTCCCGACGCTGACGCGTTCGCTTGCCGACACGGGAGGCCTCTGGGTCGCGTGGCCGAAGAAAGCGGCCGGCGTGCCTACCGATCTCTCGAACCAGGTCGTCCAGGAGGCCGGCCTCGCGACCGGGCTCGTCGACAACAAGGTGTGCGCGATCGACGCGGTCTGGTCCGCGCTTCGCTTCGTCGTCCGCGTCGAGAACCGGGCGGCCTGGCGCGGCGACTAGCCGGCGCCGCCCTGCGAGATCAGGTGCGCCGCCTGCGACTTCTTCCGCGCGGCCTTGTGCGGATGGATAGCGCCGCGCGCCGCGGCCTTGTCGAGCCAGCGGACGAGCGCCCGGTGCTCCTCGGCGATCCGCTCCGCGTCCCCGTCCTGGACGGCCGCCTCGAGGCGCTTGAAGAGCGTCTTCGCGGTCGAGCGCCAGCGGAGATTCGCGGCGCGTTCCCGGGCGGCGCTGCGAACGCGGCGTTCCTGCTGCTTGATGTTCGGCACGGCGCCAAACCTAGCAGGACTCCCGCGTGACTCGGCGTCGCGCCTGGTCGGCGGTCGCCTTCTCGGTGGCCACGGCCCTCTCGCGCGGCCTCGGGCTCGTCCGCGAGATCATCGTCCGGCGCTACTTCGGCGTCGAGGGCTCGATCAACGCGTTCACGGTCGCCTTCCAGGTCCCGAACCTCGTCCGCGCGCTCGTCGCCGACATGGCGCTCGGGGCGGCGTTCGTCCCGGTCTTCAGCGAGCTTCTCGAGAAGGGCGACCGGGCGCGCGCATGGCGCGTCGCCTCGACGGTGGTCTGGCTGACGCTGCTCGGCCTCGGCGCCCTCACCGCGCTCTTCATCCTGCTCGCTCCCTGGGTGATGCGCCCCTTCGGCCTCGGCGAGGACGAGGACCTGGCGGTGGCGCTGTCGCGGCTCCTCTTTCCGATCGTCGTTCTCCTCGGCCTCTCGGGGATCGTCGTCGGGATCCTGAACACGTACGAGGAGTTTGCGATCCCGGCGCTCACGCCGGTGCTCTGGAACCTCGCCATCATCGCCGCGCTCGTCTTCGGCGTTCCGCGCGTCGAAGGCGAGGAGGCGAGCCTCTACGTCTACGCCGCCGGCGTCCTCGCCGGGACGGTGGTCCAGCTCCTCTTCCCGCTTCCGTGGCTCCGCGGCCGCGACGGGCGCCTGCGCGTCGCTCTCGACGTGCGCGATCCGGCGATCCGCCGCGTCTTCGCGCTGATGCTCCCGGTCACGCTCGGGATCGGGCTCATCAACTTCAACCTCGTCATCAACACGTTCTTCGCGGCGCGCTTCATCGACCCGCAGCTCGCGCCGGCCGCGATCGACGCCGCCTTTCGGATCTACATGCTCCCGCAGGGGATCTTCTCGGTCGCGGTGGCGACCGTCCTCTTTCCCGCGCTCGCGCGGCTCGCGGCGCGCGCAGACGTGGCGGGGTTTCGCGACACCGTCGCGCTCGGCCTCGGGCAGATCGGCTTTCTCCTCATCCCGGCGAGCGCGGTGAGCGCCGTTCTCGCCGAGCCGATCGTGCGGCTCCTTTACGAGCGCGGCGCCTTCGGGCCCGCGGAGACTCGGGTCGTCGCCGGCGCGCTCGCCGCGTTCGCGCTCGGCCTGACCTTCAACGGGACGATGCTCATGCTTAACCGGGCGTTCTTCAGCCTCCAGTCGCCATGGGTTCCGACGGCGATCGCGCTCGGGAACCTCGCGCTCAACGTCGTTCTGAACGCGGCGCTCTACCGCGTCGGCGTCTGGGGGATCCCGCTTGCGACGTCGCTCGTCAACATCGCCGGGACGGCCGCGTTGCTCGTGGTCTTGAGACGCCGGCTCGGACGGCTCGAGGGGCGCGCGATTCTCAGCTCGTACGTCCGGATCGTCGTCGCGTCCGCCGCCGCCGCGCTCGTCGCGTTCGCGGCCTGGTACGCGCTCGACGACGTCCTCGGCCGCTCGCTCGGGGCCCAGGCGCTCTCCGTCGTAGGCGCGATCGCTGCCGCCGTCGGGGTTTTCGTCGCGGTGGCCCGTATCCTTCGCGTTCGGGAGCTGGACGCCGTTCTCTCGCTCGTGCGCCGCTCCCGGGGGACCGAATGACTCTCGATCGCATCCGCAACTTCTCGATCGTCGCTCACATCGACCACGGCAAGTCGACGCTCGCCGACCGCATCCTCGAGGTGACCGACACGCTCAGCGAGCGCGAGATGCGCGAGCAGGTCCTCGACAGCATGGACCTCGAGCGGGAACGCGGCATCACGATCAAGGCGCAAGCCGTCCGCGTCGACTGGAGCGGCCACCAGCTCAACCTGATCGACACGCCGGGCCACGTCGACTTCACGTACGAGGTCTCGCGGGCGCTGCAGGCGTGCGAGGGCGTTCTGCTCCTCGTCGACGCCGCCCAGGGCATCGAGGCGCAGACCCTCGCGAACGCCTACCTGGCCCTCGAGAACGACCTCGAGATCGTCCCCGTCGTGAACAAGATCGACCTGCCGCAGGCGGACGCGGACGGGACGGCGGCAGAGCTCGCCGAGCTGATCGGTGAGAGGCCGGATCGCGTGCTCCGGATCTCGGCGAAGACGGGCGAGGGAGTCCCGGCGGTTCTCGACGCGATCGTGGAGCGGATCCCGTCGCCGCGCGGGGAGCCGGGCGAGCCGACCCGCGCGCTCGTCTTCGACTCCTCGTACGACCAGTACCGCGGCGTCGTCGCGTTCGTCCGCGTCGTGGACGGCGGTTTCCGGACGCGCGAGCGTGTCGGGGCGATGGCGGCGGGCACGCGGTTCGAGGCCGAGGAGCTCGGCTTCTTCTCGCCGGACCGGCGCCCGACCGAGACGCTCACGGCCGGCGAGGTCGGGTACGTGGTGACGGGCCTGAAGGACGTGAGCCGCCTCCGCGTCGGCGACACGCTCACGAGCGAGGAGCGCCGCGCGCGCGAGCCCCTGCCGGGCTACAAGGACGTGAAGCCGACCGTCTTCGCCGGGATCTTCCCGACCGATTCCGACGACTACCCGCGCCTTCGCGAGGCGCTCGAGAAGCTGAAGCTGAACGACGCCTCGCTCTCGTACGAGCCCGAGACCTCGCAGGCGCTCGGGTTCGGATTCCGCTGCGGGTTCCTCGGTCTCCTGCACATGGAGATCGTCCGCGAGCGCCTGGAGCGCGAGTTCGACCTCGACCTGCTCGTGACGGCGCCGAACGTCGCGTACCGCGTCGTCACGAAGGCGGGAGACGAGCTCGAGGTGCACAACCCCGCCGAGATGCCGCGCGAGGTCGAGCGCGTCGACGAGCCGTACATCCGCGCCACCACGATCGTCCCGAAGCCGTACGTCGGGACCGTCATGGAGCTGAACGAGGAGCGGCGCGGCCGCTTCCACCACCTCGAGTACCTGAGCGAGGACCGCGTCCTCCTCGCCTACGACCTCCCCCTCGCCGACGTGGTCTACGACTACTACGACCAGCTGAAGAGCCGCACGAAGGGCTACGCGAGCTTCGACTACGACGTGGTCGGGTTTCGCGAAGGGGATCTCGTCCGGCTCGACGTCCTCCTCGCCGGCGAGCCGGTCGACGCGCTCAGCCTGATCGTCCATCGCGCGTCGGCGTTTCCGCGCGGGAAGGCGCTCGTCGAGCGCCTGCGCGCCGAGATCCCGCGCCAGCTCTTCGACGTCCCGGTGCAGGCGGCGATCGGCTCGCGCGTGATCGCGCGCGAGACGATCAAGGCCAAGCGGAAAGACGTGCTGGCGAAGTGCTACGGAGGCGACATCACGCGCAAGCGGAAGCTCCTCGAGCGACAGAAGCGCGGGAAGAAGCGCATGAAGCAGGTCGGCGCGGTCGAGGTGCCGCAGGAGGCCTTCCTCGCGGTCCTCGACCTGGACGGGAGTGGGAGGGGCTGACGGTGAGCGGCGTCCGCCACCTCTACGTCCACCTCCCCTTCTGCGCGCACCGCTGCGGGTACTGCGACTTCGTCACGCTCGTCGGCCGGCGCGGAGATCACGCTAAGTACGTAGACGCGCTCCTTTCTGAGCTCGAGCTCGAGCGCGAGCTCCTCGACGAGCCGCTGGCGACGGTCTTTCTCGGCGGCGGCACGCCCACGTTCACCGAGCCCCGAGACCTGGCGCGCCTCCTCCGCGCGCTTCCCGAGGCGGCCGAGGTGACCGTGGAGGCTAACCCCGAGACGGTCACGCCGGCGCTTGCCGCGCTGCTTCGCGAGGCGGGCGTGACGCGGGTCTCGCTCGGCGTCCAGAGCTTCGAGCCGCGGCTCCTCGCCGTCCTCGAGCGGCGCGCGCGGCCGGAGAACGTCCGGAGGGCCTTCTACCATCTCCGTGATGTCAGCTTTGACAACATCTCGCTCGATCTCATCTACGGAATTCCGGGGCAGACCGCCGCCGACCTCCGGAGCGATCTCGAGCAGGCGCTCGCGCTCGGTCCCGAGCACCTGTCCTGCTACGAGCTCGAGGCGAAACCGGGCACCCGCTTCACGCACGAGCACGGGGCCGAGCTCGAGCGCCAGGCCGAGGCGATGGAGGGCTACTTCGAGCTCGTCGTCGAGACGCTCGTCGGGGCGGGCTACCGCTGGTACGAGACGGCGAACTTCTGCCGCGAGGGGAGACAGGCGCAGCACAACCTTGCCTACTGGCACGGCCGCGACTACCTCGGGCTCGGGATCGGCGCCGTCTCCACGGTCGGGAACACGCGCTGGCGAAACACGCCGAAGCTACGGGACTACGTCGCCGCGCTCTCGGCCGGAGAGGCTCCCCGGCGCGAGATCGAAGCGCTCGACGAGGCGGTCAAGCGGCGGGAGCGCCTGATGCTCGGCCTCCGTCTCGACGAGCCGGTCGCGCTCGCGGCGGTCGGGGACGCTCTCGACGCCGCCGCGCTTCGCCGGTTGCAAGCGTTCGGGCTAGCGGAGCGGCGCTCCGGCGGGGTCGTTCTCACGGAGCGCGGCCGCTTCCTGGGAGGTGGCGTAACGGCCGAGCTCGTGACGTGAAATCGCTGCAAACGGGCTACGCTGAGAGACGATGGACGCACTGACGCCGAAGCTGACGGCGCGCCAGAAGGAGATCCTCGCCCAGGTCGTGGACGAGCACATCGCGACCGGCGCCCCGGTCGGCTCGAAGACGCTAGTCGAGCGCAGCGGCCTGGGCGTCTCATCCTCGACGGTCCGGAACGAACTCGCCGTGCTCGAGGAGCTGGGGCTCCTCACGCACCCGCATACCTCCGCCGGCCGCGTTCCCACCGACCTCGGCTACCGGTTCTACGTCGATCGGATCCTGGAGAGCCTCCGCCCGAGGCCCGCCGAGCTCGACCTGGACCTGACCGGCGCGGCGAGCCAGGTCGACTCCGCGCTCCGGGCGACGACGGAAGCGCTCTCGCACCTCACCCACCTGCTCGCGCTCGTCTCGGCGCCGGCGCTCGAGACGACGGTCGTCCGCCACGTCGAGGTGCTCCGGCTGCAGCCGGAGCTCGTGATGGTCGTGGTCATCACGTCCACCGGCGGGGTGACGAAGCGCCTCTTCGCGTTCGACGAGCCTGTGGACCCCGGCCTCGCGGAATGGGCGGGCGAGTACCTGAACGAGCGCGTGGCGGGCCTCGAGCTCGGGGCGCGACTTCTCCGCGCGCGCTTCGAGGACTCCGAGCTGCGGTCGGGCGAGCGCGAGTTCCTCGACGTCCTTCGCCCGGCGTTCACGGATCTCGTCGAGGCGGGCGAGCAGAGCCTCTACGTCGGCGGAACGGCCGGGCTTCTCGACGAGTTTCGCGCCGACGAGCTGCGCGGCTACCGCCGGCTTCTCGAGGTGCTCGAGGAGCGCGCCGCGCTGCTCGACCTCCTCCGCGTCACCGTGTCGCCGAACCGGCCGTTCGTGCGGGTGGGGTCGGAGTTCGGCGACCCGGACCTCGAGAGCGTCTCGCTCGTCGGGGCGCCGTACGGGCTTCGCCACCGCCGCCTCGGAACTGTCAGCCTCCTCGGCCCGACGCGGATGGACTACGCGAAGGCGATCGACGCCGTCCGCTCGGCGTCGCTCGAGCTCTCCCGCTTCGTGGAGGCGTTCTACGAGGACTAGCGCCGAGGACGCGGACAGGCCGTCGGAGGGGCGGGAGTAACCTAGGAACGTGGCGACGACGAGGCGTGACTACTACGAGGTCCTCGGCGTTCCGCGCGGGGCCTCCGAGAAGGAGATCAAGTCGGCGTTCCGGCGGCTGGCGCGAGATCTGCATCCCGACGTCTCGGACCGCCCGGACGCGGAGGAGCGTTTCCGCGAGGCGGCCGAGGCCTACGAGGTCCTCTCGAAGCGCGAGACGCGCGACCTCTACGACCGCTTCGGGCACGAGGGGCTCCGATCGGGCGGGTTCACGCCCTCGCATTTCGACTTCGCGAACCTCTCCGACATCCTGTCCGCCTTCTTCGGCGACGACCTCTTCGCCGGCGCGGGGCGGCGCTGGTCGCGCGCGACACGCGGCGCCGACGTCCTCGCCGAAGTGGAGATCGACCTCGCGGAGGCCGCGACCGGGGCGACCCGGACGGTCCCGTTCCCGGTCGCGGCGACGTGCGCGCACTGCACCGGGTCGGGCGCCGAGCCGGGGACCATGCCGGAGCGGTGTCGCCGGTGCGGCGGGAGCGGGCGGCTCCAGTCCATCTCCTCGTCCTTCTTCGGGCAGGTCGTGCGCGCACAGACGTGCCCGGATTGCGGCGGGACGGGGACGGTCGTCACGACGCCGTGCGAGGAGTGCGGGGGCGCCGGCCGGATCTCCGAGGAGCGTACGCTCGACGTCGAGATCCCGCCGGGGATCCACGACGGCCAACGCATCCGGCTGACCGGCGAGGGACACGCGGGCGTGCTGGGCGGGCGGGCCGGAGACGTCTACGTCCTCGTACGGGTCCGCCCGGACGAGCGCCGCCTGCGTCATCGTGAGCGTGACGGTCGAGATCAGGTCGTTCGCCTCCCGGGCGAAGCGCT
>DASZKB010000245.1:0-3580 GCA_035947475.1 Gaiellaceae bacterium
CGCGCACCGAATTGTTCGCGTTCTGGTACTGGATCGACGCCAAGTGCGGCGAGTCGAGGGACATGTCGTACCCCGCCGCCTCGAGGACTCGCGCCTTCTCCTCCTCGCTCGCCTTGCACCAGATGAACTCCTCGACATCCGGGTGGTCGACGTCGAGGACGACCATCTTGGCGGCGCGCCGCGTCTTCCCGCCCGACTTGATCGTCCCGGCGGACGCGTCGGCTCCGCGCATGAAGCTGACCGGACCGGAGGCGTGACCGCCCTTCGAGAGCTGCTCGTGGGAGGAGCGGAGCTTCGAGAGGTTGATCCCGGACCCCGAGCCGCCGCGGAAGATGATCCCCTCGCGGCGGATCCAGTCGAGGATGGACTCCATCGAGTCCTCGATCGAGAGGATGAAGCACGCCGAGCACTGCGGCTTCGTCTCGAAGCCGACGTTGAACCAGACCGGCGAGTTGAACGACGCGAGCTGGTTGACCAGGATCGCCTTCAGCTCGGCCTCGAACGTCTCAGCCTCCTCCTCGGTGCCGAAGTAGCCGCCGTCCCGGCCCCAGCCGCCGATCGTCTCGGCGACGCGGCCGATCATCTGCTTGACGCTCGACTCGCGCTCGGGCGAGGCCATGCGGCCGCGGAAGTACTTCTGGGCGACGATGTTCGTCGCCGTCTGCGACCAAAACTTGGGAAACTCGACCCCCTTCTGCTCGAAGGCGGGCTTGTCCTTGCCCGGGATGTAGGCGTCGCGCGTCTCCCACTCGATCTCGTCGAACGGGTCGCGACCGGCGATCGTGAAGTAGCGGCGCACGCCGCACTCGCGCGTCTCGTCCGAGACCACGTTCACGAGCGCTTCGTCGCTGAAGACGGTTTCCTGAGTGCGTTCGACCGACGCCATCCGTGCCTCCCAAGAGTATCTGCCGTGGCCCCCCGTAAAGAGGGACCCGGGAGGTTAGAGCGGACCCCGGACGGCGCCGCTTTGCAGGGATTTTGTGCCGCGCCGGGCGGCGCTAGGAGCGGCCCACGACGAAAGCGACGTGCGCGCCCTGGAGGGCGGCGGCGCGGACGCCGTCCAGCGGGCCGACGCGCCTGACGCCGAGGTCCTTCGCCAGCCGCTCTGCCTCGCGGCGGTAGCCCGGCCGGTACATGACGAGCGAGCGGCGGAGGTCGCTACGGGGCGCGTTGCCCGTGCCCGCGATCAGGTAGCCGTGCGTGCGGACGCGGCCCGCCGCCGTGGCGGCCGCGCCTTGGAGGCCATTCCCGTTCAGGACGAGGACGGAGGTCTCGCCGCGGGAGAGCGTCGGGCTCGTGGGCTCCCTCTCGCCCTGGGGGCCGGGCCCCGGCTCGTTTGCCGTGCGAGTCGCCACCGCCCGCCCGGCGTCGTCGGCGAACGGCTCGGCCGCGAGCGCAAGCCCTACGGCGACGAGAAGGACGAGCTCGACCGCGGCGACCCCGGCGGCCACGAGGGCGGCGGTCCGCCAAGGCACGAGCGAGGACGAAAGCGAGCCCGGATACTCCACGGGGCGCTCAGTTCGCCCCGGCTTGCCCCTCTCCTGCGCCGATGGACCGCCACGTCGCCGCGAGGCCGTCGTCGAGCGGCGTCCCGGCGCGGAACCCGAGCTCCCGCTCCGCCAGCGCGGGGTCGAGCACGCTCCGCTGCAGCTCCCCGAGGCGGGGCGGGTCGAACACCGGCTCGAGGTCGACCCCGCTCACCCGTCGGCACGCCTGGAAGAGCTCGAGCACCGAGAGCTCGCGGCCGGTGCCGACGTTGAAGACGCCGGGCGGGCGCTCGAGCGCGGCGAGAGTCGCGGCGACGACGTCTCCCACGTACACGTAGTCGCGAGTCTGGCGGCCGTCGCCGAAGATGCGCGGCGCCTCCCCACGCGCGAGGCGGCCGAAGAAGATCGCGACGACGCCCGCCTCGCCGTGCGGGTCCTGGCGGGGCCCGTAGACGTTCCCGTAGCGAAGGGACGTGTGCGCCGTCCCGTAAAGGCGGTTGTACGTCGCGAGGTACTCCTCGCCGGCGAGCTTCGACGTCCCGTACGGGGCGAGCGGCTGCCGCGGCGCCGTCTCCGGCGCCGGCTCTTCGCATTCGCCGTACATCGCTCCGCCTGTCGACGCGAAGACGACGCGCGCCTCGTGTGCGCGCGCGACTTCCAGGACGTTGATCGTCCCGATCGCGTTCACCTCGCAGTCGAAGTCGGGTCGCGCGACCGAGACGCGCACGTCGGCCTGGGCGGCGAGATGAAAGCAGGCGTCCGGCGCCGCCTCGAACGCGCGCTTCACCGCATCGCGGTCGCGGATGTCGTCGACGAGGAGCGTCGCCGCCTCGTTCACGTTCTCGCGGCTGCCGTGCGAGAGTTCGTCGAGGACGGTCACGTCGTGCCCGCCGGACACGAGCGCGTCGACGACGTGCGAGCCGATGAAGCCCGCGCCCCCTGTCACCAGCGCCCGCACGGGGTTCTATCCTAGGGCGCCGCCCATGTTCGTCACCTTCGAAGGCGTCGACGGCTCGGGGAAGACGACGCAGGCGCGGCTCCTCGCCGAGCAGCTCCGAGCGGAGGGGCGCGACGTCGTCGAGACGCGCGAGCCGGGCGGAACGCGCGTCGGCGAGCGGATCCGCGACCTCATCCTCGACGACGAAGCGCCCGCTCCGTGGGCGGAGGCCGCGCTCTTCACGGCCGCGCGGGCGCAGCTCGTCGCGGAGGTGATCCGTCCGGCGCTCGCGCGGGGCGCCGACCTCGTCTGCGATCGCTACATCGATTCGTCGCTCGCTTATCAGGGGCTCGCGCGCGGGCTCGGCGTGGAGCGCGTGCTCGACTTCAACCTGCAGGCGACGGGCGGGCTCCTCCCCGACCGCACCTTTGTCCTCGACGTGCCGCTCGCCGAGGCGGCGCGGCGGCGCGGCCGTGAGAGCGACCGGATCGAGCGGGAGGGCTCAGAGTTCGCGGCCGGGGTGGACCGGGCGTACCGCGAGCTTGCGACCCTCTTCTCCGAGCGGATAATCGTCGTCGATGGAACGCAACCTTCCGACGATCTCGCGCGGGTCATCCGTGGACAGCTTCGAGACCTTTCCTGAGCAGGACGAGGCCAAGGCGCTCCTCGCCGCCGCCCTCGCCGACGGTCCCGCGCACGCCTACCTCTTCCACGGGCCGCGCGGGGTCGGCAAGCGGCGCGCGGCCCTGGCGTTCGCGGGCGAGCTGATCGGCGCGCGCGAGCGCGTCGCTCGGCGCGCGCACCCCGACCTCTACGTGCTGGAGCCCCTCGGCGACCAGATCCGGATCGACGCGATTCGCGCGCTCCGCCGCGATCTCCACATGCGCCCCTTCGAGGCGGCGCGGCGCGTCTATTGCGTCTTCGGTGCGCAGCTCATGAACGACGAGGCGACCGACGCGCTCCTCAAGGATCTCGAGGAGCCGCCGCCGTACGCGGTCATCGTGCTCGTCGCGGACGCCGTCGGGCCGCTTCCCGAGACGATCCGCTCGCGCTGTCAGCACGTGCCCTTCCGGAGGCTCTCGCGCGGGGCGATCAAGGCCTACCTCGCGGCGCGCGACCTCGAGGGGGAGCGGCTCGAGATCGCGGCGCGCGTCGC
>DASZKB010000246.1:0-2465 GCA_035947475.1 Gaiellaceae bacterium
CGACCTGCCGCGCGGGCTGGACGGCCTCGCCGCCGGCGCCACCGCCGCCTCCGCCGGCCGTCGCGCCGCCGCCGGCAGCCCCCGGCGCTTCGCCGGCGCCCGGTGCGCCCGTGAGCGGCGGGTCGAGGACGCGCTCGGGCACGAATCGCGCCAGCGGCGGGCGCTCGTCGACCCCCCGAACGGACGCAGCCCGGTCGGGCGGGCCGACCCGAACGGATTCCGAGCGCGATCGGCGGGCACGGTCGACCGATCGCGGCGATCGTCTCCGCCTCGCCCCGGACCGCGCAGACGACCGGCGTGAAGCCGGCACGTCGAGAGCGAGGCGGCCGGTGAGCGGCGGCGGCCGTCTCTCGGTCGACGACCACCCTTCGCTCGTCGAGAGGATCGCGAACCCGTTCCGCGAGGCCCCCGCGTGGCTCCAGCCTTTCATGATCGGCATGGCGGCC
The DNA here is from genome assembly GCA_035947475.1 of Gaiellaceae bacterium. Classification (GTDB taxonomy): domain Bacteria; phylum Actinomycetota; class Thermoleophilia; order Gaiellales; family Gaiellaceae; genus DASZKB01. The sequence continues at coordinate 447 of DASZKB010000246.1, forward strand.
GTCGCGCTTCTCCTCCTGCCGCTCGGCTTCATCCCGCCGGGCGTGATTCCGTGGCCCGGCGCTGCGCTCTTCATCGCCCAGCGGCGGACGGCGCTCGTCGGGGCCGGCGTCGCCCTGCTCGGCGCGCTCGGCGTCGCCGCGCTGACCCTCTAGCTCGGTGTGACCGACGGCTCGGCTGCGCGAGCCGTCGAAAGCTGGCGAAGCGGCCGGAACTCCGGTAGGGTCCGACCCGTACGATGAGCGTGCGCGCGACTGCGGCCATCGCGGCGCTCGGGATCTGCGGCATCTTCGCGCCCCAGGCAGTGGCGCAGCTGCCCCAACTCCCGCCGGCGCCCCTGCCTACCGTTCCACTCCCTCCGGCGCCTCTGCCGAACGTTCCGCTTCCTCAGGTGCCGCTCCCGCCTGCGCCGCTCCCGCCCGCGCCTTTGCCGCCGGCGCCGCTTCCGCCCGCGCCACTCCCTCCGCCCCCGAAGCTCCTACCTCCGCCGCCGAGCCTGCCGCCGCCGCCGGCGGGCGTCCCGACCCCGTCGCTTCCGGGCGTATCGGGGCCGGGCTCGGCAGGAGGCGGCTCCGGGTCAGGGTCGACCTCCGATCCCGCCTCGGGCGGGGGCTCCAGCTCCTCGCCGTCGGGCTCCTCGCCGTCCGGCTCGGGGTCGCGCCCGCCGAAGGGCGCGGTCGCGACGCCCAAGAAGCCGGGTCTCCACGCGTCGCCGGCGCGTTCGGGCGATGCCCGGCGCCCCGGAGTGACGCTGACGGTCTGGCTCGCACGTCCGGCGCTCGTCCGCCTCCTCGTCCGTCAGGAGGCGCCGGTCTGCCGAGTCTGGGGGACGCTTCTCCGGGACGGCGACCGGGGGCTGAACCGTTTCCGCTTCCAGGGCCGCATCCGCGGCAAGCTCCTTCCGCCGGGGACGTACCGGGTCAGGGCCGAGGCGATCCGCGCCGGCGCCGACGACCGGCTCGGGGCGGTCACCGTCGAGATCGCTCCGCGCTCGCGCAAGGTCCAAAGGGTGCGCGCGGCGAGCTCGACCTGCGAGTCGCCGATCAGCGAGGTGACGGACGAGCAAGCGGCCGCGGCGAACTCGCGCCTGCGGACGGGGCCCGCCGAGCCACGCGCGAACGCGGATGACGGCGCCGAGGTCGCGGCGGCGACCGCCGAGAAGCCGTCCGCACGTCCGGCCGTCGACCGCGTCCCGGTCCCGGACGACGGCGCGTCGGTCGTCGGGGCGATTCCGAACCCGTTCCGCGAGGCGCCCGGGTGGCTTCAGCCGCTGATGCTCGGGATGCTGGTCGTCGCCATCATGCTTCTCCAGCTCGGCGTCCTGCCTGCCCGCCTGATCCCGTCTTCCGACGCGGCCCTCTTCGTCTCGAGGCGCCGGCCCGCCTTCCTCGGCGCGGGGGCCGGTCTCCTCGGCGCGCTCGGCGTCGCCGCCCTAACGCTCTAGCTCGGTGCGAAGCTCGTCCACCGACGTGACGGGCGCGCGGCAGGCGAAGCTCTCGCAGACGTAGGCGGCGGCCCGGCCGTCGACCGGCGCCTTGCCGTGAAGCAGCGGTACGCGCTCGAGCGCCGGGTCGTCCGCTCCGGCGGCGAACGCGTAGACCGTGTTCGGGTAGAAGCCCTCGAGGGCGGCGCGGCGAAGCTCGCCGTCGCCGACGACGGCCACCTCGCGCGGCGGCGAGAAGTGGAGGTCGAGCGCGCAGAGCAGGTGCCCGACCGCGCCCGGCGCGCGCTCGACGAGCGGCCGCGCGATCCGAAAGACGCCGACCGCGTGACGCTCGAGCTCCGCGTCGCCGTAGATCCGCGCGAGGCGCAAGAGGTCGAAGGCCATCATCGAGTTGCCCGACGGTGTCGGATGGTCGTCGAGCTCCTTGCGGCGCGCCACCAGGCCGTCACCGCCCGCGTCGACGAAGAAGCCGCCGTTCGCGCGGTCGAGAAAGAGCTCGACCGCGAGGCGCGCGAGGCGGTGCGCCTCCTCGAGCCAGCGGAGCTCTCCCGTCGCCCAGTAGAGCTCGAGCAGGCCG
>DASZKB010000247.1:0-4134 GCA_035947475.1 Gaiellaceae bacterium
TCGTAGTACGCCGCCCGCGAGATCTCCATCCCGACGTCCCCGACGATCACCACGCGGCCGCGGTCGCGACAGAGCCGGGCCGCGAGCTGAACGGGATCCGACGACGCCGTGGCGGCGGTCACGACCACCGCGTCGCAGCCGGCCGCGTCGGGCGGAAGGGCATGACCGTCGAGGGTCGCACGCTCGTACGCCACGTCCGCGGCGCCGTGCTCGAGGGCGCGGGAGACGAGTTCGCCCGAGAGGTCGATCCCAACCACCCGACACGCCGCCGCCCGGAGGATCTGACCGGCGAGCTGCCCGACGAGCCCGAGCCCGATCACGGCCACGCGCTCGCCCAGGCGGACGTCGGCTTGTCGCACGCCGTGGAGCGCGATGCTCCCGACGGTCGCGAAAGCCCCCTCCGCGAACGTGACGCCGTCGGGCAGCGCGACGACTAGGTTGCCGGGGACGTGGTCGATCTCGGCGTGGACGGCGTAGCCTCCGCCTCCGCACGCCACGCGGTCGCCGGGGACGACGTCGGAGACGCGCGCCCCAGCGGCGAGCACGACCCCGGAGGCCGAGTACCCGAGCGAGCTCGGCTGGTCGAGACGAGCGCCGACGGCCTGGATGGTCTCGGCAAGCCCGTCCCGCCTGGCCTTCTCGATCACCTTGCGGACTTCGTCCGGGCGCGACCGTGCCTTCCCGAGCAGGCTTTGGCGCGCGGTCTCGGCCTTGTGGCGCTCCGTACCCGCGCTCAGGAGACTCGCCCGGACGTCGACGAGAACGCCTTCCGGCGTAAGCGACGGCGGCGGGACGTCGAGGACCTCGATGCGGCCGTCGCGAAGCCGCTGGGTGACTTGCTTCACGCGAGAGCCAGCTCGTGCCTCGGCTCCGACGCGACCGCGCGGTCGAGCCGCGCCAACCACTCGTGCAGGGCGGGACCGACTGCGGCGCTCGTCTCGTCCACTTGCACGAGCCGCGTCGCGGTGAGCTGCATTGCCGCCCCGAGCACGAGGTCGCGGAGCGGGTAGCTCCCCGGCCGTCCCTGGAGAAACGCGGCGATCGAGTCGCGGAACATGCGGGCGTGGCCCTTGTCCCTCCACACCGTGCGGTGCCTGCGCATCCGCCCGAGAGCGAGGACGTCGAGACGCCAGAGATCGTCGAGGCGAAGCGTCAAGTCGCCCTTCCGCGCTTCGATGTGCTCCTGGACGCCCCGGATGTCGTCGCCGCGCGCCGTCGCGACGATCGTGAGGACGGACCCGTCGTCGAACGTGAACGCGAACGTGCGCTCCTCGTCGAGCGCCTGCCGGTCGTCGCCGACGCGTGGCGTGACGGTCGCGGACACGGGCAGAGCGCGCGCGCCCATCAGGTAGACGCCGAGATCGATCCAGTGGCAGAGGTTCCCGGCGACTCGCGTCCCCTGGTTCGGCCAGAGGTACCAGTGGCTGGGCTCGAGCGAGACCTCGCGCACGATGCACGTGATCGTGAGCGGCCCGTCCCGGCTCTCGAGGAGCGAGCGCGCACGTCGAACGAGCGGGTTGAAGCGGCGGTTGAAGCCAACCGCTAGCCCGCGCGCGCCGCCCGTCAACGCGCCGAGCAGCACGTCGACGTCGGATTCGGTTACAACGGTCGGCTTCTCGAGGAAGACGCGATGTCCACGCTCGAGCGCCGCCGCGGCGAGTCGCGCGTGCGAGTCATGCGCCGTCGCGACGATGACGATTCCGGGCGCGGAAAGCTCTTCGAGCGCGAGCGAGGCGTCGCTCGTCGCGGCCGCGAACCCCGCCTCCTTGGCGACGAACGCCGCGATCTGGGGCTCGCGATCGGCGACGACGGCCTTGGCGAGCCTGTTGCTCCGCAACGCCGGTATGACCTGCGTGCGGGCGTAGTCGCCGGCGCCGAGGAGGGCGACCGGAATTCGTTGCCCGTCCTCGGGCGGGCGGAGCCGCGCGATCGGCTCGGCGGCCGAGCCCGCGGCCTCGGGCACGCGGATGACGCTCGCGGCCCTGCCGCTCGACGGTTCACGCCCACCCTCGGCGGCGCGAAGGGCGCTCTCGAGTATCTCCGTCAGCGCGAGCGGAGGCGCCTCGCCGGAATAGAGGTACGTCTGGTTGCCGAGAACCTCGAGCGCGGTCGCGTCTTCTGCGAGACGCGCGGAGACGCGCTCGAAGTCCTCGACCGAGAACGGGTCGGGAACTTCGCGCACCAGCGCGTCATGGACGACGAGGTACTGGGCCGCCGGGGGGACGCGGCATGCGAGCGCGACCGCGCGCCGGCGGCTCCCCTCCAGCGTTCCCAAAGCCGCCACCACGCGGTAGTCGCCCGAGAAGCGCCCCTCGCCGCGCTTGGTCCGCGCCTTGCGATACGTCGCCGTCGGTCCCTCCATCAGGAGGAAGCGTCCGACCTTCCGGACAGGCCGGCGAAGGACCCGCCCAGAGGCTTCGCGAACGGGCACGAGGGGCCGCGTCGCTTCGACCTCGAGCAGTCGGCCTCCGGGAGAGATTGAGTAGCATGGCACCTCGTGCCAAGAGCGGTGCCACAGGAGCTTCATGCGCGAAGTCTCCCGGGGTCGAGAGCAGGGGGGTCGCTGAGATCAGACGGCACGCGTCAGCTGGTTTAGCTCCCGCGAGATGCTACGTGAACGGCGGGCGCAATCCGCACGGAGATCGGGCCGCGCGGGCGCCGGCGCCCGCGCGCTAGGCGCCTTGCTCGGGACGGGTGAGGCAGCGAGCGCGCCGGCTCGGCGCGGGGTCAAGGACTACGCTCGTGCGCTCGTCTCGACGGCGGGCGATCGGTGGACCGCCGATCTCGCCGTCCTCGGCGTCCTGCTGACGCTGACCGCCGTCTTCGGCCGCGCGTTCTCGAAGCTCCACGTTCCCGGGACGCCGTTGTACGTCACCGAGATCGCACTCGCGATCGTGACCGTGCTCGCCGTGCGCCGCTATGGGCTGTCGCGTTCCGTGGCGAGGATCCGGGCGACCGTTCCCGTGATCCCGCTTCTCGTCTTCTGGCTCGCCGGAGCTATCGCGACGGTCCGCGGGCTCGGCGAGTTCGGATTCTCCGGCGTCCTCCAGGACATCGGGCTCGCCGAGTACTCGGTGGTTCTCCCGTTGGTCGCCCTGGTCGTCGACAGCCGGGCAAGGGCGCGGCAGCTCGCCGACATCCTGGTGTACGCGGGCCTGGCCGCGACCCTCGTCTTCGGGCTCGTGTTCTTCTTCGCGCCGACGAGCCCGATCGGGCCCGAGGCGTACCCGAATTCGGCCGCAACGATCTACCTCGCACTCCTCGTGCTCTTGGTCGCGGCGCGTTGGGGGCATCGTCTCCGCCCCCCCGCCGCGCATGTCGTGGCGGCGGTCGCTGCGACCGTGTTGATTCTCCTCACCGTCGTGCGGAGCGCCTTGCTCGCGCTCCCGACGGCGCTGCTCGCGCTCGTCGTGCAACTGCCGCGTGACCGGCGTCTGATCGGAGGAATTGTCGCCGGTGGAGCGCTCGTGGCCGCAGGTGCGGCCGCCCTCGCCGTCCAGAACACCGGCGTCGGGTGGCGACCGGCGGCGCAGCTCGTTGCGACGGCGGCGGCGAGCCCGCATTTCGTCGCCGACGACTCGAGCACCGCGTTCGTCGGCGGGCGCTCGGTCACCGGCGATGCCTCGTCCGGAAACGCATCTCGCGAGCTCGCACTTCAAGAGACGTTCGAGGTCACGGCGCTCAGCGGACTCGTCCCCGGTGAGACGTACACGGTGATCTTTTCGGTCCGACCGCTGCAGCCGGCTCGGACGAAGGGCTTCGTCGGCGACACGTCCGGAAGCGGATGGGCCTCGAAGAGCTGGACGGTCACGCGACGCCTGCGCTGGCAGTCCGTGCAACGCACGCTGACGGCCACTGCCGCCACCGAGCGGCTCGTCGTGTGGCCGACAGCCGGCGCTGCCCGGGTTCGCGTCGACGGAGTGGCGGTTCTGAAGGGCGGCGTCCTCGCTCGCGCCGCCGAGCCGCCGAGGCCCGCTTCACCCGGTGCGCTTGCGCGGGCTGGTGAGACGCGGCCGGCCAGCGGGGAGGCCGTTCGCGTGGCGCCGGACGACAGCGGAGGCGGCGTTCCGATCATCGCCGACGTCCGGCACGCGTTCTCCGGATCGGTCGCGAGCGGCTCGAGCGCGAACGTCC
>DASZKB010000248.1:0-2558 GCA_035947475.1 Gaiellaceae bacterium
GAAGATCGCCTCCCACTGGGACAAGTTCCTCGATCTGACGCTGGCCGAAGAAGGAATCCCGGCCTGAAAGGAGGCGAGAACATGGCTCAGATCCGCGACGTGATGACGTCGAACCCGACGACGGTCGAGCGTTCGACGAACATTCTCGAGGCCGCGAAGGTCATGGCCGGAGAGGACGTCGGGCCGCTTCCGGTCACGGATGGCGGCCGGCTCGTCGGCATCGTCACCGACCGCGACATCGTGACAAGGGTCCTGGCGGAGGAGCGCGACCCGCAGTCGACGACGGTCGGCGACATCTGCTCGAGCGACCTCGTCACCGTGACGCCGGAGGACGACCTCGACCAGGCGCTCCGGACGATGGCCTCGGCGCAGGTCCGCCGCCTGCCGGTCGTCGAGGGCGATCGCATCGTCGGCATCGTGGCGCAGGCCGATGTGGCGCGGCAGGCGCCCGAGCAGCAGACCGGCGAGATCGTCGAAGAGATCTCGCGCTAGCGGCGCGTAGTAGCGAAGCGGGGGCGCGGGCTCGGGCCCGCCCCTCGCTTCTTTCGTTCAAAGAGTCCGGGACGACCAGAGGATCGCGGCGAGGATGACCGCGATCGCCGAGACGACGATCCCGATGATCCAGGCCGCGACATCCTGCGAGCCGAGGATGGCGGCGATCGCCGTCCCGATTCCGATGATGCCGCCCGTCGCGACGAGGCGCACGAAGACGGATTCGACGATCGGACGCCGGAGGCGCGCGGGCAGGAACCCCGTTCTCTCCTCGCCTTCCATCGCGGGCGCAGTCTACGTCTTCGACGAGCCGCCGATCCTCCGGTTTGCGCAGGGCTTACGCGTACAGTCCCGTCGTGACGCGGTCGCTGCCTGCTCGGGACGCGTGGGATCTCGTACAGCGTGGCGAGGCGCGCCTCCTCGACCTCCGGACCGCCGCTGAGCGCAGGCGTTACGGCGCGCCGCCCGGGGCAGAGCACGTCTCCCTCGCGCGCCACGTCGCGTCGCCGGAGGGGCGTGACGCCATCTACCTTTGCCAGCACGCCGTTCGCTCGAAGCTGACGCTCCGAAACGGCGCGTCCGAGGTCGACGGTGGTTTCGTTGCCTGGGAGCGCGCCGGCCTGCCCGTCGAGGACGTCGGCTAGCGACGTCCAGGGGGCTAGACCCGGGAGCCGATGAGGACGGCGCGGATCGCCTGATGGCTTGCCTCGTCCGGCGACTCGGAGATGACCGTCGCCGGGCGCTCGAAGGCCTCGAGCGCCTCGCGAAGCGGCTCGGCGCTGAGCGTCCCTTCGCCGTACGCGAGGTGCTTCGTCTCGTTCCGGTTGGCGAACGCGATGTCTGAGAAGTGCACGTGGAACGGAGCGCCGGGCTCGAGGAGCGAGTCCGCGGTCTCGAGCACGCCCGCGAACGCCTCGCGCTCGGTGAAGGCGCCGTCGGTGACGGCATGAAGATGCGCGAAGTCGAGGACGGGGCGGACCCACGGGAACCGCGCCGCGAGCCAGAAGACGTCTTCGGCCGTCCCGAGCTCCCGAACCCGTCCCATGACCTCGCAGCCGAACGGGACCGCGCGACCCTTCGCCTCGAGCCGATCGCGTAGCGCGGCGAAGTCGGCGGCCACGGCCTCGAGCGCCTCCTCGCGCGTGCGGCCGAGCAGGAATCCGGGGTGCACGACGACGAGCTCCGCTCCGCACGCGACCGCGACGCCGGCGGTGTGATCGAGCATCCCGAACGCCCGCTTGCGCTTCTGGTCGTCGCCGGCGAGGTGGCCGGGGATGGCGGCGATGGGCGCGTGGACTGAGAGCGCGAGATCCGCCTCGCGAGCGAGCTCGCCGAGGCGCCGCGCCCACGTCCACTCGTCCTTCATCCAGAAGCCGCCCTCGAAGTCGACCTCGCAGGCGCCGTAGCCGCGCTCCACGAGCGTCTCGATCGCGGCCTCCGGGCTCTCGCGGCTCGGGATTCGAGACGGCCCGAAGCGGATGCTCGCCACGGCGTGAGCCTATCCGTCCGACCCGGCCATTACCTTCGTCGCCAATGGCGAAGCGCCCAACAAGGATCGAGCTTCTGGAGCTGGACATCGACGTGCGCCTCCTCGACCTCTGGAACGAGGCGTGCGACGTCGGCGACTGGAACATCGAGGTCGTCGCGGCGTTCCTCCGCGCCGCGTACGGCAAGGGCTACTGCGACGCGCTCACCGAGGACGCCCCCGGCTCGCTCTGCCGCGACCACGGCTACCGGATCCCCGGCCGCACCAACCCCTCTCCGGCCGCCGAAGCTAGCGACGCGTAGCTCCGGTCGGGCGCCGTCCGGCCGATACACTCGAGGGCGGTGAGCCCGCGCAGGCGTAACCCCGCGCGTCTTGTCGTCGCGCTTTCGGTCGCGGCGGTTCTCGCCGTTTTCCTCCTCTACACGAGCCTGGCCGCCGGCACCACGCCGACGCTCCAGCCGAGTGAGCTCGCGCGCGAGGGCGCCTCCGGCGAGGTGAGCCTCGACGGCGTCGTGGTCGGGCCCGTGAGCGGGGACGCGCGCGGCGACGGCCTGCGGTTTCGGATCCGCGACCACGACGG
>DASZKB010000249.1:0-1714 GCA_035947475.1 Gaiellaceae bacterium
GCGAAGGCGGACGGCGCACGCCCGCCGACCGCGAGGGCCTCGGGCCCGTGCGAAGACAGCGCCGCGGAACGCGGGGCCGCGACCGTGAGGGGCGGGTCGAGACGCCCCGCACCGACGAGCAGGGCGTCGCCGAGGCCGGACGCGAGCAGCCGCCGGTCGAGCCCGAGGTCGAGGCGGTGGACGCTCCCGTGGCGGACGCGCCCGACACGACCACGACGAAGCAGATGCACGACGACCCGACGAAGCTCGAGCAGTCCGGCGAGCCGTCCCGCGAGCGGACGCGCGGTGAGGGCGAGGGCTCGAAGGGCTCGAAGGGCGGAAAGACCTAAGGCATGCTCCTCCCGCGCAAGACGAAGTTCCGCAAGCAGCAGCGCGGCCGGCGAAGGGGCCTCGCCAAGGGCCAACAGCACGTCCAGTTCGGCGACTTCGGGCTCAAGGCACTCGAGCCCGGCTGGGTGACGAACCGCCAGATCGAGGCGGCGCGAATCGCGATGACGCGGAAGATCAAGCGCGGTGGCAAGGTCTGGATCAACGTCTTCCCCGACAAGCCGGTGACGCAGAAGCCGGCCGAGACGCGCATGGGCTCCGGGAAGGGCTCGCCGGAGCACTGGGTGGCGGTCGTGAAGCCGGGCCGCGTGCTCTTCGAGCTCGCCGGGGTCCCGGAGGACCTCGCTCGCGAGGCGATTCGCCTGGCGGGCATGAAGCTTCCCGTGAAGACGAAGTTCGTGAGCCGAGAGGCAGGACCGTTTGAAAGCTAAGGACCTCAGAGAGCTCTCCGACGAGGAGCTGGCCAAGCGGCTCGACGAAAGCCGCGAGGAGCTCTTCCGTTTGCGGTTCCAGGTCGCGACGGGCGCGCTCGACAACACGGCGCGTCTCAAGCTGGCGAAGCACGACGTCGCCCGGATCCTGACGGTGCAGCGAGAGCGCGAGACGCACACGGAGCGGCGATAGATGGGACGACCGCGCAAGCAGCCGGAGACGGAAGCAGCCGAGACGCCCGGGGCGGTGAGCGGGCGCGAAGCGTCGAAGAAGCCGCGGGCGCGACGGGCGGCCGCCAAGGAGCGGAAGCCGATCGTCCGCGCCCCGAAGCCCGAGCACGCGCGCGGCCAGCGCAAGGAGCGCCGCGGCGTCGTCGTCTCGACCGCCATGGACAAGACGATCGTCGTGCGCGTGGACACGGTGAAGCCGCACCCGCGCTACAAGAAAGTCGTCCGCCGCTCGGCGAAGTTCCACGCCCACGACGAGGAGAACGTCGCGAACGTGGGCGATGTCGTCCGGATCGTGGAGACGCGGCCGCTCTCGAAAACGAAGCACTGGCGTCTCGCCGACGTGCTGGAGGCCGCGAGGTGATCCAGCAGGAGTCGACGTTGCGCATCGCCGACAACACCGGCGCCCGGACGCTCCTTTGCATCCGGGTCCTCGGCGGTTCCAAGCGCCGGTACGCCTCGGTGGGAGACATCATCGTCGGTACCGTGAAGACCGCGACGCCCCAGGGCGCCGTGAAGAAGGGCGAGGTCGTCAAGGCGGTCGTCGTGCGCACGAAGAAGCCCGTCGGACGCGACGACGGCACGAGCATCGCGTTCGATGAGAACGCGGCCGTCCTCGTCGACCCGCAGGGAAACCCGCGCGGCACCCGGATCTTCGGTCCGGTCGCGCGCGAGTTGAGGGAGAAGAACTTCATGAAGATCGTGAGCCTCGCTCCGGAGGTGTTGTA
>DASZKB010000250.1:0-6788 GCA_035947475.1 Gaiellaceae bacterium
CGCGAATGCGATGCCCGAGATCGCCGCGACAACGGCGAGAGCCGGTTGGACGATGTCGGTCCGTCGAATCGTCTCCTCGAAGTCGGGCACGAATTGCGGAAGCGGCATTCGGCGCCAGATCGGTACACGCGACCACACGAATGACGCGGCCCCTCCGGCGAACAAGCCACTGGCTATCAGCATGATCGCGGCCCAGACGTCTCTCATCCCCGTTTCTCCGCTGATTGCGATTACACGGAGCGGACGACTTCGTACAGCGCGGGCGAGCCCTGCGGACCGCCGCGTGCCAGCTCGCGAAACTCCTCGCTTCCCACCGCGGCCTGGAAGTCCTGCGGCGATGCCCACTCCGCCACGTTGATGAAGCGGAAGCGCGCGTCCGGCGCCAGCGAGCGGTGGAGACGCGTGCTGACGAAGCCCGGCTGCGCGCGCATGTAGTCGGCGGCGCGCTCCCAGCCACGAAGGAATCCCTCGTCGTCCGTTCCCTCGGGAACCTCGAACGGGTTGATCAGGATGACGCTCACTCAGGCTCCTCTCATCGACCCCGCCCTACGGGCGACATTCTCTCCCTCGCCTTCGAGGCCAAACGCTCGGGGCCCTCTTCGACGTCCATTCACGCGCGGCCATGCTCGACCTCAGCGTCGATCACGCGTCCTCCCAACCCCGCCAGGCACCCGGCTGCCGTCGCCTCGAGCCGCGCCTCGTCGCGAGCTTCGCGGCGCGCGAGCTCGCGTTCGCAGTCTCGCTCACGCACGAGCGTGAGGGTCGCAACAACGCCGACACCGGCAAACGCGAGCGCAGCGAGAAAAGCGACGCGAAGCCCGTCCACGAGCGCCGCGTCTGCCCCTTCGGACCCTCTTCCGCCGGCGGCCGCGACGGTTGCCAGCAGGGCAAGCCCGACCGCGCCGCCGACTTGATTGAACGTGTTGAGAAGGCCGCCGGCCACGCCCTGATCCGCGTCCGGCACGCCGGCCGTGCCGCCGATCGTGGTCGTCGTGTACGAGAAGGCGAGGCCGATTGCGAAGAGCGCCATCCCGGGGAAGACGTCGCTCCAATAGCCACCGTCGATAGAGAGTCGGCTGAGGAGGAGCGCCGCGCCTATCAAGGCCGCGAGCCCGGTTAGGAGCAGCGGCTTGACGCCGATGGGAGCAGCAAGGCGGGCGGCGAGCGCCGACGCCGCCATGATGATCAACGCCATCGGGACGAAGGCGAGACCGGTCTCGACGGGCGTCAGCTCGAGGACGCGCTGAATGTAGAGGGTGAGGAAGAACGGGGTGGCCGACACGAGCGTGCTCACCGCGAACGACGTGACGTCGGCACCGGCGACGGTCGGCAGGCGAAAGAGTCGAAATGGAACGAGCGGATCCACGGCGCGGTGCTCCGTCAGGACGAAGGCGGTCGCGAGGACCAGCGCGCCGGCGAGCGCCGTCAACGTCAGCACGTCGCCGAAGCCGGCCTGCTCGCCGCGGGTGAGGCCGTAGATCAGCCCGACGAGCGCGAGAGTGATCGTCGCCGCCCCCGGAACGTCGAGGCCGCGCGCGCTCTCGTCGCGCGTCTCGCGGACGACGAAGAGCGCTGCGATCGCCGCCCCGACGGCGATCGGCACGTTGACGAGAAACACCCAGCGCCAGCCCGCCCACTCGGTGATGAAGCCGCCGAGGAGGAGGCCGCTCGCACCCCCGGCTGATGCGACCGCTCCGAAGACGCCGAGGGCGCGGTTACGCTCGGGCCCCTCTCGGAACGTCGTCGTCAAGAGGGCCAGCGCGGCCGGCGAGACGAAGGCGCCGGCGAGGCCCTGACCGGCGCGCGCCGCGACGAGCATGAGCTCGTTGACCGCAAGCCCTGCCGCAAGCGACGCCGCGCCGAAGAGGAGGATTCCGAAGACGAACATGCGCCGGCGGCCGAACAGGTCGGCGGCGCGCCCCGCAAGCAGGAGGAAGCCGCCGAACGTGAGCGCATATCCGGTGATGAGCCACTGGAGCTCCGTTTCCTCGAAGCCGAGCTCGCGCTGGATCGTCGGGAGCGCGATCGTGACGATCGTGATGTCGAGGACGAGGACGAACTGCGCGGATGCGATCAGCGCGAGTGCGAGGCGTGGCGAGCTCACGCGGCGATCACGGGACGGACCCCGCCGGCGGAGCGGTCTTACTGGGTGACGGAGACGACGCGCCCGTCGCGGTCGAGAAGCATCTCGGTCACGGGCAGGTCGAAACGCTCGCGGACCTTGTCCGCGAACCGACGCTCGCGCCAGTTGGCGGCGTCAGGCGCGTGCACGGCGAGGATCAGCGCGTCGGCGGGGAAGGCCGCCAGAGCATCGGCGACGGCTTGTACCGGGTCCTCGTCGCCGACGTGGCCGGTGGTCGCGGGCTGGCCCGAAGCGTCGATGCTCCCCACGATCGCGTGCATCCGCTCGTCGGCTTTGCTCGCGGCGGCGTCGATATCCGACGCCCAGGACTGGAGCCGCGTCGTGAGCGTCGGCGCGATGACGCGCACCTCCTCCGCCTCGAGGACCTGGCGCCGGACCACCTCCGGGACGCCGGCCGGCCGGTCTGCGACCGCCTCGTTGGCGATGATCAGAACACGCTTTGCGGACACGGTGAAGAGGTGAGCCTCGGAGTCGCAAGATCATCCCACATTCGCCTCGTGGAGGCGACCGTCTTCAGCGAGGCGATGACGGCGACCGACCGCGTCACGGGCTCGCCCCCGTGTGTTCCCGGTCCGCTTTCGATTCGGCGGCGAGCATCTCGGCGGGGCGCGTCTCCTCGCCGCGGACGAGCTGGTAGGCGAGCGCACCGAGGGAGGCGCCGAGGAGCGGGGCGACGATATAGAGCCAGAGAGCCGAGAGCTCGCCGGCGACGAGGGCGGGTCCCAGCGAGCGGGCCGGGTTCATCGACGCCCCCGAGATCGGCCCGCCGAACATCGCATCCAGCCCGATGGTCGCTCCGATCGCGAGGGCGGCCGCCTCGCCGACCGCGCGGGTATCGGTGGCCACGGCCATGATCACGAACATGAGAAAGAAGGTGAGAACGATCTCCCAGGCGAACGATTGCGCCTGCGACCCGGAGGGAAGCGTCGCCCCCACGTTGCCGACATCGCCGAGGAGCGCGCGCAGAAGACCGGCGGCGAGGAGCGCGCCCCCGAGCTGCGCGAGCCCGTAGGCGCCGGCCCGCGCCCACGGGAAGTGGCGCGTCAGGGCGAACGCGAAGGAGACGGCCGGGTTGAAGTGTGCGCCCGAGATGTGCCCGACCGCGTAGACCATCGCCGCGATCACGAGCCCGAAGGTGAGCGCGATACCGACGTGCCCGAGCGCGCCCGTCTTCGCCTCCACCATCACGGCGCCCGCTCCGGCGAAGACGAGCGCGAAGGTGCCGATCGCCTCGGCCCCGAGCGCGCGGGCGAGCGGCCGATTCGAGCTCAACAGCAGCCGGCGTCGGCCCTCGCGAGCGGGAGCGTCTTCCTGACGCCTGCGAGTGGCTTCAGCGCCTTCACGATCGCGCCGTGCATCCCGTCGGCAACCTCGTGCGTGAACTCCACGCTGACGCCCTCGAAACCGGCCGCCGCGAGCCCCGCCTGGTACTCGCCCTTGGAGAGCGCGCCCGCGATGCAGCCGACGTAGCTTCCGCGCTCGGCCCGCTCCTCGGCCGTGAGACGATCCTCGGCGACCACGTCGCTGACGCCGATCCGCCCGCCCGGCCGAAGCACGCGCGCCATCTCGGCGAGGACGGCGGGCTTGTCGACGGAGAGGTTGATCACGCAGTTGGAGATAACGACGTCGACGGATTCGGCCGGAAGCGGAACCGCCTCGATCACGCCCTTCAGGAAGTGGACGTTAGTGACTCCGGCCTCACGCGCGTTTCGCTGCGCGAGCTGGAGCATCTCGTCGGTCATGTCGAGCCCGTAGGCGATGCCAGTGGGGCCGACCCGCTTCGCGGAGAGGATGACGTCGATGCCGCCGCCCGAGCCGAGATCGAGCACGACCTCGCCCTCGTTCAACTCGGCGACCGCGGTCGGGTTGCCGCAGCCGAGGCTCGCGAGCGCGGCCGCGTCCGGAAGCGCGCCTCGCTCCTCGCTCGTGTAGAGCGCCTCGCCGAAGTCGGCGCTCGCCGCATCAGCGCAACAGGAGCCGCCGCCGCAGGACGCGCTCGTCCCTTTGGTGGCAGCTTGGGCCGCTTCGGCGTAGCGGCGCCGAACCTCCTCGCGAATCGTGTTCGCCGTCTCGATGCTCATCGAACGACCTCCGGGAAAGCGACGAGACCGGCGAGCCGCGCCGTCGCGTCGGGATTGAGAGAGAAGTACGCCCACTTGCCCCGCTGCTCGCGCTCGAGCAGGCCGGCGTCGGTCAGCTTCTTCAGGTGATGACTTACCGTCGCCTGTGCTAGGCCGAGTCCGGGCATGAACTCGCACGCGCAGACGGGTTCTCCGCTCGTCGCGAGCACGTTGATGATCTTCACGCGCGCCGGATCGGCGAGCGCCTTGAAGAGCGTCGCCGTCGCGTCCGCTTCGTCATCCGAGAGCGTCGGCGCACCGAGCGGTTGACAGGACGCGACGACGTCGAGAGTCATATCGACAAATACCGTAATGAAGATCGTCGATAGGAGCAAGGCTCGTTTAGAGACGACCTATCGCGGCCTGACGACCAGGGTCTGGGCAGCACCGCCGACGTGCCCGCGCGCGTCGTACAGGTCCGTGCTCGTGACCCCGTGGCCCGTCGGCCCGAACGCCACGCTGGTGTCGAACCCGACCCAAACGCCTTCCGGCTGGCGAAACAGGTGAATCGTGAGGTCGACGTTGGGGAAGTGCCATTCCTCCGGCGGCCTGCGAACCGCGATGCCGTTCGCCGTATCGACCAGGAGTGTGAAGCGGGCGAGGTCGGTCGTCCGTTCTCCGTCGACGATGTCGAGAGGCGTCGTGATCCACGCCGTCGCGCGGCCCGGACTTGGGCCCTTGACGGCACGCATGTCGAGCGAGGCGATGTAGTCACCCGGCCAAACGGTCGAGAGGTTGAAGGGCTCGCCCGCCTCGACGGGCGGTAGAGGATCGCGCTCACCGCCCTGTACGGGCGAAGTGTCGCTGCCGGATAGCCGCCACACGCGGGCGCGAAGCGCCGCCCGCCCGTTCTGGGAAAGCACCCCTTCCACGAGCTCGACGGAGCGACCGGGACGGAGCACCTCCAATCTCACGTCGCACTCGTCGAACCCGAGGACGCCGAGGTAGTCGCAGCTCACGCGCGTAACGAGCTTGCCGTCGAGGGGTCGCTCGGACAGCCAGCGCTCCATCTCGTGCATGAGCAGCCCGTTCACCGGACTGACGTGCAGCTCTTCCACGTTCCACGCCCCCGCGCAGGAGCGCTGCGGCAGTAAGCGGTGTTCGCCGACGCGGACGAAGTACGCGCTATGTTCGGTCATGGACCGCGCTGCATGCTCGGCAGCGGGCCGTTCTACATGCCCATGGCGTGGTACCCGGAGTCGACGTAGAGCGTCGTGCCCGTCACGCTCCGCGCCGCGTCGGAAAGGAGGTATGCGGCCGCGGCGCCGACGTCTTCGGCGTCGATGTTCCGTCGGAGCGGCGAGCGCTCCTCCACGATCTCCTCCATGACCGGGAAGCCGTGGATCGACCGCGCTGCCAGCGTTCGTACCGGCCCGGCTGAGACGGCGTTCACCCGGATGTTCTTCGGGCCGAGGTCCCAGGCGAGGTAGCGGACGGATGCGTCGAGGGCCGCCTTCGCGACGCCCATGACGTTGTAGTGCGGGACGGCGCGCTCGCCGCCCAGGTACGTCATCGTCATGATCGAGCCGCCGCCGGCCGCCTCCATGAGCGGCTCGGCCGCGCGCGCACACGCGATCAACGAATAGGCGCTGATGTCGAGCGCGAGCCAGTACCGCTCGCGCGGCGTGTCCGTGAAGCGGCCCTCGAGGTCGCGCGCGTCCGCGAACGCCACCGAGTGGACGAGGAGATCGAGCTGGCCGCCGAAGGTCTCGCCCGTCTCGGAGAAGAGACGCTCGATATCGCCGTCGGCGCGGACGTCGCACTCCGTAACGAGCGGGCTCGAGACGCTCTCGGCGAGCTCGCGAACGGCCTTCTCGATCCGCTCGCCCTGATACGTGAACGCGAGCGACGCCCCTTCGCCCGCGAGCCGCTGCGCGATCGCCCACGCGATCGAGCGGCGGTTCGCCACCCCCAGGACGAGGCCGCGCTTCCCGGCGAAGAGGCCGTCCACAGCGGCGGGAGTTTACGCTCCCGCGCGGTGGCGTTAGACGGTCTCGACGGCAAGGAGACGTTGCGGGGGCGGCTCCGTCTCGGAGACGTCAGGCGCGGCCGCTTCCCCGAGGAGCTCGACGCCGTCGTCTTGGCGGGCGACGACGGAAGCCCCGCGATCCGCCTCAAGTACTTCGCTGGCCGCCGGTCGGCGGGGGTTCTCCCCTGGATCGAGGCGTCGCTCGCGCGCGACGGGGAGGAGGCGTACCGCGCGGAGCTCGTCGCCGCCCTCGCAGCGCTCCTCCCGCCCGGCGGGTACCTCATGATCGCCTACGGCGACGATGAGACTGAGCGCGGCCTGAAGCGCCGTTTTCCCCCCGCCGTGACGCCGCTCGGCAAGGCGCTGCTCGATGCCGGCTGCACATGGTTCAAGGACTGGTACTACCCGGAGGGCTGGATGGAGGGCGGGATGAAGCTGCAGGGAAACGTGCCCGTCTCGGCCGAGGCCCGCGCGGAGGGGCTCGGGGCGGTGCGCCGCGAGATCGCGGAGTGGCTCGAGGCGGCTGCTGATGCCGCCGACGCCGGAGACGACGTCC
>DASZKB010000251.1:0-7256 GCA_035947475.1 Gaiellaceae bacterium
GCGTCGCTCGAGCTCTCCCGCTTCGTGGAGGCGTTCTACGAGGACTAGCGCCGAGGACGCGGACAGGCCGTCGGAGGGGCGGGAGTAACCTAGGAACGTGGCGACGACGAGGCGTGATTACTACGAGATCCTCGGCGTTTCGCGCGGGGCCTCCGAGATGGAGATCAAGTCGGCCTTCCGGCGGCTGGCGCGAGATCTGCATCCCGACGTCTCCGACCGCCCGGACGCCGAAGAGCGCTTCCGCGAGGCCGCGGAGGCTTACGAGGTCTTGTCGAAGCCCGAGACGCGCGAGCTTTACGACCGCTTCGGGCACGAGGGGCTCCGATCGGGCGGCTTCACGCCCTCCCACGTCGACTTCGCGAACCTCTCCGACATCCTGTCGGCCTTCTTCGGCGACGACCTCTTCACCGGCGCGGGGCGGCGCTGGTCGCGCGCGACGCGCGGCGCGGACGTCCTCGCCGAGGTGGAGATCGACCTGCGGGAGGCTGCGACGGGGGCGGCGCGGACGGTCCCGTTCCCCGTCACGGCGACGTGCGCGCACTGCAGCGGGTCGGGCGCGCGGCCGGGGACCACGCCCGAGCGGTGCCGCCGGTGCGGCGGCAGCGGGCGGCTCCAGTCCATCTCCTCGTCGTTCTTCGGGCAGGTGGTGCGCGCGCAGACGTGCCCCGACTGCGGCGGGGCGGGGACGGTCGTCACCACGCCGTGCGAGGAGTGCGGCGGCGCCGGCCGGATCTCCGAGGAGCGTACGCTCGAGGTCGAGATCCCGCCCGGGATCCACGACGGCCAGCGCATCCGCCTGACCGGCGAAGGACACGCGGGCGTGCTCGGAGGGAGGGCTGGAGACGTCTACGTCCTCGTCCGGGTCCGCCCCGACGAGCGCTTCGTCCGGGAGGCGAACGACCTGATCTCGACGGTGACGCTCACGATGACGCAGGCGGCGCTCGGCGCGCGCGTGGCGGTCTCGACGCTCGACGGCGACGTGGAGCTCGACTTCCCGCCCGGGACGCAGCCGGGCGAGATCCGCGTCCTCCGCGGAAAGGGGATGCCGGTCCTGCAGGGGCTCGGACGCGGCGACCACCGCCTGCTCGTCAACGTGGCTGTCCCACGTCACCTCTCGGAGGAGCAGCGCCGCCTCCTGGAGGAGTTCGAGGACAAGGCGCGCGAGTCGAACTACCGGCGCGACGAGGGCCTCTTCGAGAAGCTCCGCGCGGCGTTTCGCTGAGCGCCGGCTCGCTTCGGCGGGTGTCGGCGCGGGTCTCCCGCGAGCGGATCGAGGAGGCCCGCGCGCTCATGCTCGAGCTCTTCCCGGACGGCTTCGAGGAGCTCGACGCGGCCGAGGCGGTCGAGCTCGCCGCCTACACGGGCAGGGAGGGGGAGGAGCGCTTCCGCCGCGCCTTCCCGGAGGCGGCGGGCCAAGACGTGGCGCCCGGCTGGCTCGACGCGTGGAAGGCCTTCCACCGCCCAGTGCGGGTCGGCCCGCTCTGGGTCGGGCCGCCGTGGCACTCGCCGCCGGCCGACGCGATCCCGGTCGTCATCGATCCCGGCCGCGCGTTCGGGACCGGCGGCCACGCGACGACGCGCCTCTGCCTCGAGCTCTTGCTCGCCTGCGAACGGGGAAGCCTCGTCGATCTCGGGTGTGGCTCGGGTGTTCTCGCGATCGCGGCCGCGAAGCTTGGGTTCGCGCCCGTGACGGCGCTCGACGCCGATCCGGCCGCCGTCGAGGCGGCGGCGCGAAACGTCACGGCGAACGGCGTGGTGGCGGCGGTCGAGCGCGCCGACGTCCTCGCCGACGCGCTTCCCGACGCGCGCGTCGCCGTCGCGAACATCGCGCGCGACCCCGTCGAGCGCGTCGGCGCCAGGCTGGGGTCGATGACCCTCGTGGCGTCGGGGTACCCGCGCGGCGAGCGCCCGGCGCCGGCCGGCTGGCGCCACGTCGAGGGGCGCGAGACGGACGGCTGGGCGGCCGATCGCTACGTCCGGCTCTAACATCCCGCCGGTGGCGACGTTCTCCGTCCAGTTCCTCGGCTGCAAGGTCTCGTACAGCGACGCGCAGGAGATCCGGGAGCGGCTCGCCGCGGACGGCCATGCGGAGGCGAGCGGGGCGACCGACGTCGCGGTCGTCAACACGTGCTGCGTGACGCACGAGGCGGTGCGGAAATCGCGCCGGGCGGCGAGGCGTGCCGCTCGGCACGCGCGCCAGGTCTACGTGACGGGCTGCGGGGCGAATCTCGCGCGCAATGCGTTCGCGGATCTGCCCGGCTCGGTGACGGTCGTTCCGCTCCCGAGCGAGCGGACGGCCGCGTTCGTCGCGGGCGACGTCGGCGCGATCGGCTGCGTGCAGGCCGAGGTCGCGCGCGAACGCGTGCGAGCCTTCGTGAAGGTCCAGGACGGCTGCAGCTTCTCGTGCGCTTTCTGCGTCGTCCCGCTCGTTCGCGGCGCGTCGCGGAGCCGACGGGCGGCGGCGGTCCTCGCCGACGTCGAGCGGCGCGTCGAGCAGGGCCACCGAGAAGTCGTCCTGACCGGGATCAACCTCGGCTGCTACCGCGACCGCGAGGCGGGGTTCGACCTTGCGCGCCTCCTCCGCGAGGCAGGCGCGACTCCGGGTCTCGCGCGGCTCCGGCTGTCGTCGCTCGAGGTCAACCACCTGACCGACGACCTCGTCGCCGCGATGGCCGAGACACCGGCCGTCTCGCGACACCTGCACGTCCCGCTTCAGTCGGGCGACGACGCCGTTCTCCGCGCGATGGGGCGGAGGTACAGCGTCGAGACGTTTCGGCGGCGGGCCGCGCGCGCCGGGGGGTTCAACATCACCACCGATGTGATCGTCGGCTTCCCGGGCGAGGACGAGAAGGCGTTCCGCCGCACGCTCGAGACGGTGGAAGCGGCCGGGATCACGAAGGTGCACGTCTTTCCGTACTCGCCGCGGCCGGGGACGAAGAGCGCGGCGCTCGACACCGTCCCGCCCGCGGTCAAGAAGGAGCGGAGCGCGCGGCTGCGCGCCGCGTCCGATGCCGCCTGCCGGCGCCGCTGGGAGCGGAAGCTCGGCACGACCGACGTCGTGCTCGTCGACCGGCCGGGCCTCGGGTACGGCGACGACTACTCGCCGTGGCTCGTCGACGCGCCCGTCGGCGAGCTCGTCCGCGCGCGCGCCGCCGGCGTCTCGGAGGGAGGCATCGTTGGCGTCCCGGCCTGACTGCCTCTTCTGCCGGCTCGTTCGTGAGGGCGACCACGTCCGCCGCGGCGAGGGCTTCGTGGCGATCAGGGACATCCAGCCCAAGGCGGAGACGCACCTCCTCGTCCTCCCCGAGCGCCACGTCGACACGTTCCGCGACGTGGGCGAGTTCTCCGCGGACGAGGCGAAGCGGATGCTCGAGTTCGTCGCCGAGACTGCGAAGGCGGCCCGGCTCACGGACTACCGGGTGATCGTGAACGCCGGCCGGGGCGCCGGCCAGACGATCTTCCACCTCCACTGGCACATCCTGGGCGGACGCGGCTTGGCCGGCTTCTGATGAGCCTGATCGCCCGCATCGAAGGCGACCTCAAGGACTCGATGCGCGCCCGCGACGCCGACCGCACGAGCGCCCTCCGTTTGATCCTCTCGTCGCTGCGCGCGGCCGAGAAGGAGCTCGGCCGGCCGCTCAAGGACGACGAGGAGCTCCAGGTGCTCCAGCGAGAGCGCAAGCGGCGCCTCGAGGCCGCCGAGGCGTTCCGTTCCGGCGGTCGGGAGGACTCCGCCGCTTCCGAGGAGCGCGAGCTCGCCGTGCTCGAGGAGTTCATGCCTGAGCCGCTGTCCGAGACGGAGATCGAGCGGATCATCGACGACGTCATCGCCGAGACCGGCGCGACGTCGCTTCGCGACCTCGGCCGCGTGATGGCCGACGTGATGCCACAGGTCGCCGGCCGGGCGGACGGATCAACCGTCAGCCAGCTCGTCCGCGAGAAGCTGGCCTAGCAAAGCCCGCCTCTACAATTTTCTTGTTGCAGGACGTTCTTTCCGTCCCGAACGAGGTCGCCGCGGAGTTCGCCACCGTGGGCGACGGGGTCCTCCACTCGCTGCGCGACCGCCTCGGCTGCACGATCCTCCTCCGCGGCAACGTCCTCACGCTCGAGGGCGACGAGCGGAGCGTGGAGGAGGCCCGCCTCGTGATCGACGAGCTCGTCGAGCTCGTGGAGGGCGGCCACGCGATCGGGCCCGCGACCGTCGACGCCGTCGTCGCGGCGCTCGACGCCTCGGAGGACCTTCGCAACGTCTACGACGACGTGATCTGGCGCCACCGCGGCACGAAGATCACGCCCAAGACGGTCAACCAAAAGCGGTACGTCGACGCGATCCGCTCCTCGACGATCACGTTCGGCATCGGGCCGGCCGGCACGGGGAAGACGTACCTGGCGATGGCGCTCGCCGTCGCGGCGCTCGCCGACCGGGCCGTCAACCGCATCATCCTGACGCGCCCCGCGGTGGAGGCGGGCGAGCGGCTCGGGTTTCTCCCCGGCGACATGCTCGCGAAGGTCGATCCGTACCTGCGCCCGCTCTTCGACGCGCTCTACGACATGCTCGACGCCGACCGCGTCAACACGTACCTCGAGAAGGGGCAGGTCGAGATCGCCCCGCTCGCGTTCATGCGCGGGCGGACGCTCAACGACTCGTTCATCATCCTCGACGAGGCGCAGAACACGAGCCCCGAGCAGATGCAGATGTTCCTGACGCGGCTCGGGTTCGGCTCGAAGGTCGTGGTGACGGGCGACGTCACGCAGGTCGACCTCCCGCGCGACCAGGCGTCCGGCCTGATTCAGGTGCAGGAGATCCTGCGCACGGTCGAGGGGATCGAGTTCATCGAGTTCGGAAACCAGGACGTCGTCCGGCACAAGCTCGTGCAGCGGATCGTCGAGGCGTACAAGCGCCACGCGGAGGAGACGGGCACCGAGCGGCGCCGGTGATCGACGTCGAGGTCGAAAACCGGAGCGGCGTTCCCGTCGACGAAGACGCCGCCGCGGAGCTCTGCCGGCGCGTCCTCGTGGCCGAGGGGGTGCCCGAGGGCGAGCTCGGGCTCGCGTTCGTCGGCCCCGACGAGATGCGCACGCTCAAGCGCGAGCATCTCGGCGTCGACGAGCCGACCGACGTCCTTTCGTTTCCGATCGACGGCCGCGATGCGCTTCCCGACGGCGTCCCGCGCCAGCTCGGCGACGTCGTTCTCTGCCCCGCGGTTGTCAGGGACGCTTGGCGAGGGCCGCTCGTACACGGCCTTCTCCACCTCCTCGGCTACGACCACGGTCCCGAGATGGCGAGCCGCGAGGAGGCTCTCGCCCCGTGAGCGCGCGGCGCAGCCCGTCGATCCTTCAGAGCTTCAACTTCGCGTTCGAGGGCGTGATCCACGTCCTGCGGACGCAGCGGAACCTCCGCATCCACTTCGCGATCGCCGTCGCCGTTCTCGTCCTCGCCATCATCTTCGACGTCTCGCGGCTCGAGCTCGTCGTGCTGATGCTGGCGATCACGTTCGTCCTCATCGCCGAGATGGTGAACACGGCCGTCGAGGCGACGATCGACGTCGCGACGACCTCGTTCGACCCGCTCGCCAAGCTCGCGAAGGACATCGCGGCCGGGGCCGTCCTGATCGCGGCCATGAACGCGATCGCCGTCGGCTATCTCGTGTTCGAGAACCGCATTCGCGAGCCGAGCGGACGCCTGATCACGTACCTCCGCGAAGCGGACACGAACCTGACGCTGATCGCGCTCGTCATCACGATCATCGTCGTGATCGCGACGAAGGCGATCTCGGGGACGGGCACGCCGCTCCGCGGCGGGCTGCCGTCCGGACACGCCGCGCTCGCGTTCGGCGCCTGGATGGCGATCACCTTCATCACCGGCCGCGTCCTCGTCTCGGCCCTGGCGTTCATCATGGCGCTCCTCGTCGCGCAGACGCGCGTCGAGTCGGGCATCCACTCGACCACGGAGGTCGCGTACGGGGCGGTCATGGGCACCCTCGTCACGCTTCTCCTGTTCCAGTTCGCCGTATGACGGACGCGGAGCTGTACGAGCGCGCCGCCGCGGTCGCCGACGCCGCCTACGCGCCGTACTCGCGCTTCGCCGTCGGAGCAGCCGTGCTCCTTCGCGACGGCCGCGTCCTCACCGGCGTCAACGTCGAGAACGCCTCGTACCCGCTCGGGATGTGCGCCGAGCGCTCCGCGCTCGCGCGCGCGGCGGCAGAAGGCGCGCGCCCGGGTGACGTCGAGGCGCTGGCCGTCACGGCTTCGCCCTGCGGCGGCTGCCGGCAATGGCTGCTCGAGTTCCACGTGGACCGGGTCGTGTTCCTCCACGACGGCGAGCTCCGCGTTCGCCGGCCGGAGGAGCTGCTGCCCGAGAGCTTCCAGCTGTGAGATCGGGGTTCGTCGCGGTCGCTGGGCGGCCCAACGTCGGCAAGTCGACGCTCGTGAACGCGATCTGCGGCGACAAGGTCGCGATCGTCTCGGATAAGCCGCAGACGACGCGGCGCCGCATCTCCGGCGTCGCGAACGGCGACGGCTACCAGCTCGTGCTGGTCGACCTGCCCGGGTTCCAGCGTCCGCGTGACGTCATGACCGAGCGGATGCAGCGCACCGTCGACCAGGCGTTCGCCGACGTCGACGGCGTCCTCGTCGTGCTCGCGGCGGACGAGCGGATCGGCGCCGGCGACCGCTTCATCGCCGAGCGAGTCTTCTCTCTCGGCGTCCCCGTCGTGATCGCGCTGAACAAGGTCGACCGCCTGAAGCCCGGCCACATCATCACGCAGATGAAGGCGGCGGCCCAGCTCGGGGACTTCCACGCGCTGCACCCGGTGAGCGCGAAGACGGGCGAGGGCGTGGGCGAGCTGCGCGAGGAGCTCGTCGAGCTGCTGCCGGAGGGCCCGCTGTACTTACCGGCGGAGCAGCGGACCGACCTGCCTCTCGAGGTGCAGGTGGCGGAGCTCGTGCGGGAGAAGGCGCTACAGCTCACGCGGGACGAGGTGCCGCACGCGGTCACGGTCGAGGTCGAGGAGCTCGGCGAGAAGGTCGTGCGCGCGGCGATCCTCGTCGAGACGGAGTCCCAGAAGCAGATCGTGGTCGGGAAGGGCGGCGCGATCGTCAAGGAGATCGGAGTGCGCGCGCGCCCGGAGATCGAGCTCTTGCTCGGCCATCCCGTCTTCCTCGAGCTGCAGGTGAAGGTGAAGCCGCGCTGGCGCCGCGACGAGCGGCTGCTCGAGCGTCTCGGCATCTGACTGTCACGGTCGCCTGCACCGTCG
>DASZKB010000252.1:0-2341 GCA_035947475.1 Gaiellaceae bacterium
TGCGAAGATTGCTCGGGTAGTGAGCACCTTCCCGGTCACCCGCCTGCGGCGCTTTCGCCGCACGGCGCCGCTTCGGTCGCTCGTGCGCGAGACCCGGCTCGACGCCCGCGATCTCGTCTACCCGCTCTTCGTCTGCCCGGGTGAGGGGATCGTTCGCCCCGTGGACGGCCTCGCCGGCATCGCGCAGCGGTCCCTCGACACGCTGGTCGACGAGGCGGCGGAGGCGCACCGGCTCGGCGTCGGCGCCGTGCTCCTGTTCGGGATCCCGGACCACAAGGACGAGGCGGCGTCGGGCGCGTACGACGAGGACGGGATCGTCCAGCGAGCGGTCCGCGCGCTCCGCGAGCGCGTCCCCGAGCTCGTCGTCGTGACCGACGTCTGCCTGTGCGAGTACACGTCGCACGGGCACTGCGGCCTCGTCGAGGACGAGGAGATCCTGAACGACGTCACGCTCGAGGTGCTCGCCCGCACGGCCGTGAGCCACGCGGAGGCCGGGGCCGACGCCGTCGCGCCGAGCGACATGATGGACGGGCGAGTCGGGGCGATCCGCGGCGCGCTCGACGGCGAGGGCTTCGAGAACGTCCCGATCATCGCGTACGCGGCGAAGTACGCGTCGGCGTTCTACGGGCCGTTCCGCGAGGCGGCGGACTCGGCGCCGGCGTTCGGAGACCGGCGCACGTACCAGATGGACCCGCCGAACGTCCGCGAGGCGCTGCGCGAGTGCGAGCTCGATCTGGAGGAGGGCGCGGACGCGCTCATCATCAAGCCGGCGCTCCCCTACCTCGACGTGATCGCGGCCGCACGCGCGCGGTTCGACGTGCCGATCTTCGCGTACAACGTGAGCGGGGAGTACGGGATGGTCAAGGCGGCGGCCGCCCGCGGCTGGGTGGACGAGCGGCAGGCCGCCCTCGAGTCTCTGACGGCGATAAAGCGCGCCGGCGCGGACGTCATCGTGTCGTACTGGGCGCGCGAGCTCGCCGAGTGGCTCTAGACGGGAGCGCGCTCTGGGAGACGCTTGCGCGCGAGGCTGAGGCCGAGAGCGCGCTCTGGGCCGCCGCGCTCCGGCCGGCGGACGACCGCGAGCCCGTTACGGTCTTCTCGAGCCTTACGGACGCGCGGTTCGCGTTCGGCCTCGAGACGGTCTACGAGGGGTACCTCGCCCACTACGGGCGGCCGCGCCTCTTCGAGGCGGCAAGCCGGGACGAGGCGCTTCTTCTCGGGGACTACCTCTACGCCCACGGCCTCGTCCGGGTCGCCGCGCTCGGCGAGACCGCCGCGGTCGGCAACCTCTCGGAGCTCCTCGCGCTGTGCGCCCGGCTCCGCGGCGACGGAGCCCCCGGAGACGGCGTCGCCTGGGCCGCGACCGCCGCTCTCCTCGCCGCGACGGACGAGCGGCTCGGCGCCGCTCGGGCGGCTCTCAGCGACCGAGGCGATTCCGAGCCCCTCGCCCGCCTCGCCGCCCGCGAGGCCGGCGAGACGGCGCTCGCGCGCGCCCTCGCCCTCCACGCCGACCGCGTCGATTAACATCACGCCGCCATGGGCACGGCCTTGATCGGAATCTTCCATGGGCCAAAGGAGTCGATCGCCGAGGAAGGGCGAGCGATCATCACCGTCATGCTTCTAGTCGGGCTGACGTTCCTGAGCGTGATCGCGCTCGGCCAGCTGGGGCGCTGGCTCGCGCATCGCCGCCGCTACGGCCGTCGTTAGACTCGGCCGTAGTGCCCACGAGCGACCTCCGCTCCTGGATCGACCTGCTTCGGCGGGAGGGCGAGCTGGTCGAGGTGGAGGCCGAGGTCGACCCCGATCTCGAAGTCACGGAGATCGTCGACCGGACGGTCAAGGCGGGCGGACCGGCGCTCCTCTTCCGGAATCCAAGGGGCTCCGAGCGGCCTCTCCTGATCAACCAGTTCGGAACGGAGCGGCGCATGTGCCTCGCCTTCGGCGAGCACAGCCTCGACGGCGTCGCGCGCAAGCTCGAGGACGTCCTCGAGATGCAACCGCCGCAGGGCCTCGTCGAGAAGGTCCGCGGCCTCGGAAAGCTGAAGCGGCTCGCCGACTCGCTTCCTCGCTCGGTCTCGCGCGGCGCCTGCCAGGAGCTCGTGCTCGAGCCCGATCTCGACGCCCTTCCGATCCAGCGCTGCTGGCCCGGCGACCCGGCGCCGTTCATCACGCTCCCCGGCGTCATTACCAAGGACCCGCGCACGGGCGTCCGCAACGTCGGCATGTACCGCATGCAGAAGATCGACGCGCGGACGACGTTCATGCACTGGCAGATCCACAAGGACGGCGCGGCCGACTGGCGCGGCATGGGCGACCGGCTCGACGTCGCCGTCGCGCTCGG
>DASZKB010000253.1:0-2234 GCA_035947475.1 Gaiellaceae bacterium
CGTTGGCGCCGCCGGAGTTGAGCACCACCGCTCGCAGCCGGCCGCCCGCCAGGACCTGCTGCGACCACAACACGGGGGCGGCCTTCACGCGGTTGGCGGTGAAGACGCCTGCGGCGGCGGGAACGCGCTCGGCGAGGGCCGCGAGGACGGTCAGCTGGACGTCCGGTTGACGGCCCAGCAAGGCGCGGAACTTGCGGCCTGGGATAACAAGCGTTCGGACCGCGGAGGTTGCCTTCACCGAGGCGGTCCTCTTTGTATGCGCGATGAGCGCGATCTCGCCGGCGAAGTCGCCGGGGCCGAGAGTGCGCACGGTCTCGCCTCCGACCTGGACGTCCGCCGTACCGTCGATGAGCATGAAGAACGAGCTGCCGGCCGCTCCCTCGATGATGAACTCGCTGCCGGCGGAAAACTCCTTCTCATACGAGATCGCGGCGATATCGGCGAGCTCGCGCGTCGAGCACCGCGCGAAGAGCGGCACGCCCCTCAGAATCTTGACGCGATTTCGATGGAGAAGCACCGGGGCGATTGTCGATGCCTGTCTCGGCGCTCGTCAAGCGACGCGGTGCTATTGACTCGCCCACGACTCTGACAGAATCGCGCCGTGCTCGAGTTCTTCTCCCCAAAGGTCGAGCGGATGCGGAGGAAGCGCGACGTCGCCGGACTCGTCGCGGCGCTTCGCGACGGAAGCCCGCGCGTCAGGCGGGCGGCCGCGAACGCGCTCGTCGAGATCCCCGACCGCCGGACGCCGGAGCCGCTCATCGCCGCGCTCGCGGACACCGACCCCGCCGTCCGCGCCAACGCGGCGCTCGCGCTCGGCGAACTGGAGGACGCGCGCGCGGACACCCCGCTCGCGGCGATCGTCGACCCGCTCGTCGCGTCGCTCGGCGACGAGTCGCCCTCGGTGCGCGCGATGGCGGCCTCGGCGCTCGCGCGGATGAAGGACCCGCGCGCGGTGGAGCCGCTCATCGGCCTCCTCGACGACGAAAGCGAGCTCGTTCGCCAAACCGCGAGGTCGGTCTTGCGAGGCTTCGAGGACCCGCGCGCCGACGAGGCGCTCAGCGCGGCGCCGCTCGCCTAGCCGGCCCGCGCGGAGCGCCGATCTCGTCGACGTAACGCGCTAGCTGCAGCCGGTGTTCGTGCCGCAGTCGCGGCACGTGTAGCACGAGCCCGTGCGCACCATGCGGCCGCCGCACTTGGCGCACTCGACCGCGTCCTCCCAGGCGTTGAAGAGCGCCGTCTGGCCGGGTGGCGCAGCGGGCGCTCCGTCGCCCCCGTCGAGGGCGGGCGCCTTGCCTTCCAGGACGTCCTGCGCCTGAGCAAGGCGCCGACGCACCTCCGGGCTCATGATCCCGAGCTCCTGCTGCGTCTCCGAGTCGAGGAACTTCTTGCCGAGCCAGCGGAAGATGTAGTCGACGAGCGACTTGGCGACGCGGATGTCCGGGTCGTTCGTCGGCCCAGAGGGCTCGAAGCGCATGTGGCTGAACTTCGAGACGTAGACCTCGAGCGGGACGCCGTACTGCAGGCCGAGCGAGACGGCGATCATGAACGAGTTCATGAGCCCGGCGAGCGTCGTCCCCTCCTTCGCGATATCGACGAAGATGTCCCCGGGAGTCCCGTCGTCGAAGAGGCCGACGTGTATGTACCCCTCGTACTCGCCGACCTGGAACTTGCGCCCGATCTCCGTGCGCTCGTCGGGTAGGCGCCGCCGCACCGGACCGGGCTGCAGCGCGGCCGACGGGGCGGCGAGCGTCGTCGCATCGGCCTTCTTGGCGAGCGGCTGGGCGACCTTGCAGTTGTCGCGGTAGATCGCGATCGCCTTCACCCCGAGCTTCCAGGCGTCCGAGAACAGCGTGGCGACGTCGTCCACCGACACCGTCTCGGGCAGGTTGACCGTCTTCGAGATCGCCCCAGAGATGAAGGGCTGGACGGCCCCCATCATCTTCACGTGACCCATGTAGTGGATCGCGCGATCGCCGATAGCGCAGTCGAAGACCGGGTAGTGCTCGGTCTTCAGATACGGAGCGCCGACCACGGTGTTTCGCTCGTCGATGTACGCGACGATCTCGTCGGTTTCGCGCGGCGCGTAGCCGAGCCGCTCGAGCGCCATCGGCACCGTCTTGTTCACGATCGTGATCTCGCCGCCGCCGACGAGCTTCTTCGTCTTCACGAGCGAGAAGTCCGGCTCGACGCCCGTCGTGTCGCAATCCATCATGAAGCTGATCGTCCCGGTGGGC
>DASZKB010000254.1:0-4649 GCA_035947475.1 Gaiellaceae bacterium
GCCCGAGACGGCGGTTCGAACGCGGGAAGGGCCGCAGGTGGTCGAGCGAATTCCGGACCAGTGGGTCGCGGAGGGTTTCGCCTGGCCGCAGAGCCGTGGGTCACAGCTCGCCGGTGCGGCGGTGGGCGTCCGCCCTGGCGAGCGCGTTCTCGACCTCTGCGCCGCGCCCGGCGGGAAGGCGACGCAGCTCGCGGAGACGGCTTCCGAGGGGGTCGCGGTCGAGAAGCACGGCGGGCGAGCGCGGGAGCTCGAGTAGAACGCGCGGCGGCTCGGCGCGGCCAACGTCCGGGTCGTGCACGCGGACGCGCTCGAGCTGCCCGAGTCGATCTCCGGATTCGATCGGGTGCTCGTCGACGCCCCTTGCTCGGGCCTCGGCGTCCTGAACTACCGGCCCGACCTCCGTTGGCGCGGCGAGCCGCTCCCCGATCTACAGCTCGCCCTGCTGCGCGTCGCGCTCGCGCGGACGAAACCGGGCGGCACCACGACCTACGCGGTCTGCACGATTCACAGCCCCGAGAACGAGGAGGTCGTCGAACGCCTCGGGGCGCCTGTGGCAGACCTCGGCGCCGAGTGGCCCGACTTCCGGCATCCACGGCGGCCGGAGTTTCTCCTCACGCTTCCGCACGTTCACCGCACAGCCGGGTTCTTCATCGCAAGAATCCGGCGGTAGTGGGTTGGAATGAGTGGGTACGCAACGGCGAGGTCGAGCCGTCGCTCTACGCGGCGGACTTCGCGCGGCTCGGGGAGCAGGTCGAGACGCTCTTGAACGCCGGCGCCCGCATCTTTCACTTCGACGTGGGCGACGGGCACTTCGTCGAGCCCGTGACGATCGGCCCCGTCGTTCTGCGCTCGATCGCGGGGCTGGTGCGCGAGCGCGGCGGCATCCTCGACTGCCACTTGATGGTCGACAACCCCGAGCGCCACATCCCTCAGTTCGCGGAGGCGGGCGCGGACAGCGTGACCGCGCACTACGAGGTGTGCGACGACCCGACGGCGCTGGTGGCGCTTGCGCGCGAGCACGGGCTCGAAGCCGGTCTCGCCGTCAGCCCGGACACAAACGTCGAGGACGCGGCCGCGGCAACGGACGGGTTCGGCGTCGTCACCTGCATGAGCGTTCATCCGGGCTACTCGGGTCAGGCGTTCATCCCCGAGTCGCTCGAGCGCGTGCGCACGCTTCGCCGCCTTCTCCCAGAAGGAGTCCACGTCCAAGTCGACGGAGGGGTCGGACCCGACAACGTCGAGGACGTCGTCGAGGCAGGCGCCACGCTTGTCGTCGCGGCGAGCGCCATCTTCGGCGGCAAGGACCTGTCGGACGCGTACCGACGCCTCGCGCGCTCCTTCGCGTGAACCCGCTCGAGCGCGCACTGGAGCTCGCCGAGCGCGGTCGCGGGACGACGCGGCCGAACCCGATCGTGGGCGCCGTGGTCGTCGTCGACGGCGAGGTCGTCGGAGAGGGTTGGCACGAGCGGCCGGGCGGGCCGCACGCCGAGATCGTGGCGCTCGAGGCGGCGGGCGAGCGGGCTCGCGGCGCGACGCTCTACACGACGCTCGAGCCATGCGCGCACCACGGGAGGACCGGGCCGTGCGTGGCGGCGATCGTGGCGGCCGGGGTCCGCCGCGTCGTCGCGGCGGCCGTCGACCCGAACCCGCGCGTGGACGGCCGCGGGCTGCGGGAGCTTCGCGAGGCGGGCCTCGACGTCGAGGTGGCGGACAGCGAGCTCGCCGCGCGCGCACGGCGCCAGAACGAGGCGTTTCGGACGTGGGCGCGGCTCAGGCGCCCCTTCGTCACCTACAAGGCCGCCATGACGCTGGACGGCCGCCTCGCCGCCGCCGGCGGAGAGTCGCGCTGGATCTCCGGCGAGGAGAGCCGGCGTCTCGTGCACGAGCTTCGCGCCGCCTCGGACGCCGTCGCCGTGGGGACGGGCACGGCGCGGGCGGACGAGCCGAGCCTGACCGCGCGCGGCGTGGGGGCAACGCGTCAGCCCCGGCGCCTCGCGTTCGGCCGCGCCCTCCCAGAGGGCTCCGAGCTCGAGCTTCGGAGCGGGCCGCTCGGCGAAGAGCTCGGCCGCCTCGCGGAGGAGGGCGTCCAATCGCTCCTCCTCGAGGGCGGCCCCACGGTCGCCGGGGAGTTTCTGCGCCTCGGGCTCATCGACAAGATCGTCCTCTTCGTCGCGCCGAAGCTCGTCGGGGGTGACGACGCGCCGCCCGTCTTCGCAGGGCCGGGCGCGAGGCGCCTGGCGGATGCGCCGGCGCTCTTCGGTTTGGAGACGGCCCGGGCTGGCCAAGACCTCGTGATCACGGCCTATGTCCACGAGCCCTGACCCGACCTCCGGCGAGCGGGCGAGCGACCGCCTAGTCGGCGAGCTCTCGAGCTGGCTTGCGGGGCACCGAACCGTCGAGCAGCTTCGACAGGCGGTGGACGCCGTCCCGCTCGGCGAGCTTCCGCCCGGTGAGCGACACGCCGTTCAGGAGCTGCACGATGAGCTCGCGGCCCAGGGGTCGAGGGCCCGGCTCGAGGTCGCCGTCCGCGAGACGATGGAGGCCTTGGCGCTCGGGGAGTGAACAGTTTCCCGGGGCCCGAGGCGGGAAGAACGCACCCGGGGCAATCTTCCGTCGAAAGGAGACGATATGGAGGCTGCGACAGCGGCGCCCGCCGAGGTCAAGAGGTGGAACTGGGGCGCCTTCCTGCTCACGTGGATCTGGGGGATCGGCAACCAGGTCTGGATCGCTCTCCTCGCCCTCATACCGCTCGTCGGCTTCGTGATGATGTTCGTCCTGGGTGCCAAGGGGAACGAGTGGGCGTGGGAGAAGCGGCGCTGGGACAGCGTCGAATCGTTCCACTCGACGCAGCGCAAATGGGCGATTGCCGGCCTGATCGTCTACGGGCTCGTCATCGTGCTGTGGATCCTCGCGGCCGCGGCGGGCGGGTAGGACCGGCGGGGCGGGATCGGCGACGCCGCCCCGCCCGCTGAATGTTCACGGGCATCGTCCGCGCGCTCGGGCGCGTCGAGTCGTTCGAGGACGGGCGCCTCGTCGTCGCGTCGCCGATCGAGGCGGAGCGCGGGGACTCGGTCGCCCTCGACGGCGTTTGCCTGACCGTCGTCGAGGCCGGCGACGGCCGGCTCGCGTTCGACGTCGTTTCCGAGACGCGTGTGCGCTCGAAGGAGTTCGCCGGCGAGGTAAACATCGAGCCCGCTCTGCGGGCCGGCGAGCCGCTCGGCGGGCACCTCGTGCAGGGGCATGTCGACGGCACCGGGGTCGTCCGCGCGGTCGAACGGGAGGGCGAGGGCGTCCGCGTGATGATCGCCGCGCCGCCGGAGCTTCTCCGCTACTGCGCGGAGAAGGGCTCGATCGCGGTCGACGGCGTGAGCCTGACGATCGCGGCCGTCGAAGAGGACGCGTTCGCAGTCGTCCTCGTCCCGCACACGCTTCAGGCGACCACGCTCCGGTCGCTCGGCCCGGGCGATCGAGTGAACCTCGAGGTCGACGTCGTCGCCAAGTACGTCGAACGCCTGCTCGAAGGCCGCGCGGAATAACCGCGGTACGATTGCTCCGCCGATGGAGCAGCGCACGCCCGTCCTCGAGGAAACGAGCCCGTTCTCGTCGATCGAGGAGGCGCTCGAGGAGATCCGAGAGGGCAGGTTCGTCGTCGTCGTAGATGCGGCCGACCGAGAGAACGAAGGCGATCTCACGATCGCGGCCGAGCACGTGACACCCGAGGCGATCAACTTCATGGCGACGCACGCGCGCGGGCTCATCTGCCTCTGCCTGACCGAGGAGCGCTGCGCCGAGCTCGGCCTGCGCCCGATGACGCACGAGAACCAGACGCCGTACGAGACCGCCTTCACGGTCTCGATCGAGGCGCGCGAGGGGGTCACGACCGGGATCTCGGCGGCCGACCGGGCGCGCACGATTCGCGTCGCGATCGACCCGACGAAGACGGCCGGCGACCTTATACAGCCCGGCCACGTCTTTCCGCTCAAGGC
The DNA here is from genome assembly GCA_035947475.1 of Gaiellaceae bacterium. Classification (GTDB taxonomy): domain Bacteria; phylum Actinomycetota; class Thermoleophilia; order Gaiellales; family Gaiellaceae; genus DASZKB01. Next base: position 3,987 of record DASZKB010000254.1, read on the forward strand.
CCGCCCCGGAGGCGTCCTGCAGCGCACGGGCCAGACGGAGGCGGCCGTCGACCTGGCGCGCCTAGCCGGCCTGACGCCAGCGGGCGTCATCTGCGAGGTCATGAACGAGGACGGCACGATGGCGCGCGTCTCCGACCTGGTCGAGTACTGCGCGCGGCACGGTTTCAAGATGATCACGATCGCCGACCTCATCGAGTACCGGCGGAGGACGGAGAAGCTCGTCGAGCGCACCGTTTCCGTCCGGCTGCCGACCACGTACGGCGAGTTCACGGCCGTCGCGTTCCGCGAGCGGCTCACGGGCAAGCACCACGTCGCTCTCGTCAAGGGCGACGTCGCGGGGGAGGAAGACGTGCTCGTCCGCGTCCACTCCGAGTGCCTGACCGGCGACGTCTTCCACTCGCTCCGGTGCGACTGCGGCGAGCAGCTCGAGCTGGCGCTCGCCCGGATCGGCGCCGAAGAGCGCGGCGTGCTCCTGTACATGGCGCAGGAGGGACGCGGGATCGGCCTTCTCAACAAGCTCAAGGCCTACGAGCTCCAGGAGAACGGCTTCGACACGGTCGAGGCCAACGTCGAGCTGGGCTTCCCACCTGACACCCGCGAGTACGGGATCGGGTACCAGATCCTCGCCGACCTCGGCCTCTCGACGATCCGGATCCTCACGAA